>NZ_JALPSY010000019.1:0-96318 GCF_023218005.1 Gordonia sp. C13 | reverse complement strand
GGAATTCGTAGAGAGAATGCGCGCCATATCCCCATGTTCTCTACGAATCGCAGCGGGAGCGAAAAGCGCAAAACGATACTTATGCGCTCAAGCGTGACTGGATCGACGACTGCCCCAACACTTCTGATGTGGCCACCGAAATGTGGTCGTCCTCACATCCACATCAGAATCGAGCTAGACAATGTTGGTAGCACTCGGCCTCGGAATGGTGGCCACCTTCATGGTCCTGATCATCACCAAACGGGCCACGCCCGTGGTGGCGCTGATCCTCGTCCCGGTCGCGTTCGGCCTGTTCGCGGGTGCCGGCCTCGACATCAGCGACATGATCACCGACGGCATCAAGGATCTCGCACCCACCGCGGCGATGCTCTTCTTCGCGATCATCTTCTTCGGGATCATGATCGACGTCGGCCTCTTCGACCCGGTGGTCCGCCTCGTCATCCGAGCCGTACGTGACGACCCCGCCCGGCTCGTCGTCGGTACCGCGGTCCTCGCGATGGTCGTCTCGCTCGACGGTGACGGATCGACAACCTTCATCATCACCACCGCCGCGCTGCTGCCGCTGTACGTGAAACTCGGTGTGAGCCCGGTGGTTCTGACCGTGGTCGCCGGTCTCGCCAACGGCACCATGAACATCCTCCCGTGGGGTGGTCCCACCGCCCGCGCCGCGAGTGCGCTCAAGATCGACACCAACGATGTCTTCGTCCCGATGATCCCCGCACTCGCCGCCGCGCTGGTCGTCGTACTTCTCTTCGCCTACCACCTGGGAGTCCTCGAACGCCGACGCACCGGCACGCTCGAGATGAAGGAATCGTTGTTGGCCCCGCGCGAGGAGGTGCTCGTCGCCGCCGGCACCGGCACCACCGTCCCGCCGATGCCGCCACGACGCACTACCGGTGGGTCGTCGGACATCGACTCGACGCCAACGGGTTCCGACGACGAAACCCAGAACCGCGACCAGTCGTTCTCCAGCGTCCTCCACCCCGACCGGGAAACCCTGCGTCCAAAGCTGTTCTGGGTCAACGCCGGACTCACCGTCGCGCTGCTGGCGATCCTCGGCGCCGACATCCTCGCCATCCCCGTGCTGTTCATGGTCTTCGCCGGCATCGCCCTGGCGGTCAACTTCCCGCACGTCAAGCAGCAGCAGGCAGCGATAACCCGACACAGCTCCAGCATCGTCTCGGTGGTGGCCATGGTCCTCGCCGCCGCGGTGCTGACCGGCGTCTTCAACGGCACCGGCATGGTCGACGCCATCGCCCACTGGCTCTCCGACGGCATCCCCGACTGGATGGGGCCGCACATGGCCATCGTCGTCGGCGTCCTGTCGATCCCGTTCACCTTCCTGATGAGCAACGACGCCTTCTACTACGGCGTGCTGCCGGTCCTGTCCGAGACCGCCACTCGTTACGGCATCGACCCCACCGAGATGGCCCGCGCATCCATCACCGGTCAGACAGTGCACATGCAGAGCCCGCTGGTCCCGGCGATCCTGCTGCTCGTCGCGCTCGCCGGTGTCACCCTCGCCGACCATCACAAGAAGGTCCTGTGGCGGGCGACGGTGGTCTCCCTGGTCATGCTCGGAGCGGGCGTGCTCGTCGGAGCCATCCCGTTCTGAACGGATCGATGTCGGTGGCGGCGCTGGATTCAGCGCCGCCACTAGGCTGACGTCATGCGTTTACGGACGCAGGTGCTGCTGTTGCAGCTCGCTGTCCTCGCGGTCAGCCTCGCGGTCGGGTTCGGTCTCGTCATCGCCGGGGCCGACGACCGTGTCCGCGACGAGTACGCACAGCGAGCCCTCGCCATCGCCCGGTCGGTGGCCGCCGACACCGAAGTCCGCGCCGTGGTGGCCGACCACCAGGGCCGCGCCGTCGACGCGGACGAGCTCGCCGATGGACCCTTGCAGCGCCAGGCGGCCGCGATTCGGGAGCGCACTGGTGCACTGTTCGTCGTCATCGGCAACGACCAGGGCATCCGACTCGCCCATCCCGAGGTCGCGGAACTCGCCAGACCTGTGTCGACCGACCCGTCGACGGCGCTGTCCGGCTCAGACGACATCGCGACCGACCGCGGCACCCTCGGCGAGTCCGTCCGGGCGAAGGTCCCGGTCTTCGACGCCGCCGGTCGCATCGTCGGCTTCGTCAGTGTCGGCGTCTCGACGGAACGGCTTGCGAAGGAGACCCGCAGCGACATCGTCGCGACGACGCTCCTCGCGCTGACCGCACTGGGCATCGGCGCACTCGGCTCGGTCATGCTGGCCCGGCGCTGGCGCAAGCTCACTCTCGGTCTCGAGTCCGACGAACTCGCCGAACTCGTCCGCGAACAGGGCGCGGTCCTGCACGCGATGGCCGACGGCGTGCTGGCCGTCGACGCCGACGGCATCGTCCGGGTCGTCAACGACAAGGCCCGCACCCTCCTCGACATCGACGCCCCGGTGGGTACGAGGGCCGCCGACCTGGGACTCACCCCGCGCATCGCAGCCGTCCTGGCCACGCCCACCGACGAGCCTCTCGCCGCCACGGTCGGCGATCGCGTCGTCCTCGTCAGCTCCCACCGGGTCCACGCCGATGGCCGCGACCTCGGCATGGTCCTCTCGGTCATCGACCGCACCGACGTCGAAGCGCTCAGCCGCGAGGTCGACTCCATCCGATCGATGGGCGTCGCTCTCCGCGCACAGCAGCACGAGACCGCCAACCGCATCCACGTGCTCGCCGGCCTCTTACGTCACGGCCGCGCCGATGAAGCACTCGACTACCTCGAAGAACTGTCCGGCAGCGGCCCCGGCGGCGCGCTGCTCGCCGGCCTGGGCAACATCCGCGAACCCCACCTCCACGCGTTCCTCGACGCGAAAGCCGCCCACGCACGCGAACGTCGCGTCACGCTCCGCCTCGGCGATCAGACCTGGCTGCAGGGCACACTCACCGAACCGGTCGTCGCGACCACCGTCGTCGGCAACCTCATCGACAACTCGATCGAGGCCGCCTCCGGGGCCGGCGTCGACGGCGTGGTCGAGGTGGAGCTGATCGCCGACGGTGACACCCTGTTCGTCTCGGTCGGCGACTCCGGGCCGGGCATCTCCTTCGACGATCCGGACCAGGTCTTCGCCGAGGGCGTCACCACCAAACCCGGCGACCACACCCCCGGCGGTCGGGGGATGGGCCTGTCCCTCGCGCGTCAGGTCGCGCGCCGGATCGGTGGAGACCTCTGGGTCGCGGACCCCGGTGGTGAACGGTCGCCGACGCCGGAGCATGATCCGCCTGGCGCACTGTTCGTCGCCCGGCTCCCGGGCATCATCGCGCCCGGGTCCGACGAGGAGGTGAGGCCGCAATGACCGAGGAGCTGGGTGTCCTCATTGTCGACGACGACTTCCGGGTCGCCGCACTGCATTCGACGATCGTCGACGCCGTCCGGGGCTTCAGCGTCCGCGCGCGGGTCGGCAGTGTCGCCGAGGCGCGTCGGGCGTTCGTCGACCACCCCGACATCGACCTCGCGCTCCTCGACGTCTACCTCCCCGACGGTTCCGGCATCGACCTGGTCGCCGAACTCGACTGCGACTGCTTCATCGTCGGCGCCGAGACCGACGCGGCCGCCGTCCGCACCGCGATGCGCGCCGGTGCGCTGGCCTATCTGATCAAACCCTTCGACGACGCAGACCTCGCTCGTCGCCTCGCCGGTTATGCGCAGTACCGGCGCGTGCTCAGCGGCGAGAACGTCGACCAGCACGCGGTCGACGCCGCTTTGTCCGCGCTGCGGTTCGGCACCCGCGCAGCGGAGCGGTCGGAATCGGGATCGCCCACCGAGCAACGGATCCTCGACCTGTTCGTCGACGCCGACACCGGCCTGTTCGCCGACGACGTGTCACGGGAGGTCGGGATCGCCGCTCCGACGGCCCGGCGACACCTGGCCAACCTCGTGGCCGCAGGCCGTCTCCGGATGTCGCTGCAGTACGGAACCACCGGCCGACCCCGGCAGGAATACCGACTCCCCAAATCGTGACCAGATAATGTCGCGGCCGGGGTACGCCACCACCCTCGCGCACTAGAGTGTCAACCCATGACGACGCAAGTAGACGCCACCAATCCCGATCTGGTGACGGTCGGTGTGCCGACGCACTGGTACAACCTCGCCGCCGAGCTCGAGACGCCGATTCCCCCGCACCTGCATCCCGGTACCAAGGAGCCCGTCGGCCCTGAGGACCTCGCCGCGCTGTTCCCGAGCGGGCTCATCGCGCAGGAGGTCTCCAGCGAGACCTACATCGAGATCCCCGAGCCGGTCCGCGAGATCTACAAGATGTGGCGTCCGTCGCCGCTGATCCGTGCCCGCCGCTTCGAGGACGCGCTCAACACCAAGGCGCGCATCTACGTCAAGTACGAGGGGGTCAGCCCGGTCGGCAGCCACAAGACCAATTCCGCTGTCGCGCAGGCCTACTACAACAGCATCGACGGCGTCACCAAGCTGACGACCGAGACCGGCGCCGGCCAGTGGGGCAGCGCGCTCGCCTTCGCCGGTGCGCAGTTCGGCATCGATGTCGAGGTCTGGCAGGTCCGCGCCTCGTACAGCTCGAAGCCGTACCGCGGCTTCCTGATCCGCACCTACGGCGGCACCATCCACCCGAGCCCCTCGGACCTCACCGAGTCGGGCCGGGCCATGCTCGCCAAGGATCCGGACACCACCGGCAGCCTCGGCATGGCCGTCAGCGAGGCCGTGGAGGTGGCCGCCTCGAACGCCGACACCCGCTACGCCCTGGGCAGCGTGCTCAACCATGTGGTGCTGCACCAGAGCGTCATCGGCCAGGAGGCCGTGGACCAGCTCAACGCCGTCGAACCCGGCGGCGCCGACGTCGTATTCGGCTGCGCCGGTGGCGGTTCCAATCTGGCGGGGCTGTCGTTCCCGTTCCTGCGGGAGAAGCTGCACGGACGGTCGAACCCGCGCGTGGTCGCCGCCGAGCCGGCCGCCTGCCCATCGATCACCCAGGGCGAGTACCGCTACGACCACGGTGACGTCGCCGGTCTCACCCCGCTGCTCAAGATGCACACGCTGGGAATGGATTTCGTTCCGGACCCGATTCACGCCGGTGGCCTGCGTTACCACGGCATGGCGCCGGCGCTGAGCCACACCGTCGAACTCGGACTGGTCGAGGGTGTCGCCATCACGCAGCACGACGCATTCGCCGCGGGCGTGCAGTTCGCTCGGGCGCAGGGCATCGTCCCTGCTCCCGAGTCCACGCACGCGATCGCGGCCTGTGCTGCCCACGTCGCCGACAGTGACAAGGAAGAGGTCGTGGTCATCGGCCTGTCCGGTCACGGACAGCTCGATCTGCCTGCCTACGCAGAGTTCCTCGACGGCAACTTCTGAGCATGACCCCGGCGATGCGGACGGTCGGTGTCGACCTGTCCGCATCGCCGGCCAAGACCGCGGTCGCAGTCCTCGACTGGTTCGATGACCGGGCCGAATTGGTGGACCTTGTGGTCGGAGCCGACGACGCCGAGATCCGACGCCTCGTCGACGGCGCGACACGCATCGGGATCGACTCACCCTTCGGCTGGCCCGGCGACTTCGTGGATTTCCTTGTCGCACATCATCGTGATGGTCTGAGTCCCGGTCGCAAGCTCGACGACATCGCCAATCGCCGCCCGCTCGCGCTGCGTCGAACCGACCTCTGGATCGCCGAATCCGGACTCGGCAGGCCACTCAGTGTGTCCGCCGATCAGATCGCTCACGTTGCCTTCCGCTGCGCGGGTCTCCTCGCCGACCTGGGTGTCGACGACCGTATTGACGGTTGGGCCGTCGAGGCGTATCCCGCCGGGGCACTGAAACGTTGGGGTTTCACCTCGCGCGGCTACAAGCGGGAAGCGAACCGCACTGTGCTGGCCGGCTTGGTCGACGCTGTGCAGACGGCGGTGCCATGGCTGGTGCTCGGTGACCGCGTCGGCCAGATGTGTAGCGACGACGACGCATTCGACGCCGTCGTCACCGCGCTGATCGCCCGCGCCGCCGAGTTGGGGTACACGACGCTGCCTGCCGCGGGTGATCGTTCAGTCGCATTGCGCGAGGGGTGGATTCACGTACCGAACTGCGAGCTTCACGAGCTCGGCCCCGTCGCTGGTTGAGTGGGCGAGGAGTGTGCGACGAGCCGTTCCCCTCGCTGGTTGAGTAGGCGAGGAGCCTGCGACGAGCCGTATCGAAACCCCGTTGACCTCGATACGCGGCGTCCTCGCTCCGCTCGGTCGGCGCACTCGGCCAGCAGAAGTGCTGGTTGAGTAGGCGAAGAGTGTGCGACGAGGTCGTTCCCGTCGCTGGTTGAGTAGGCGAGGAGCGTGCGACGAGCCGTGTCGAAACCACCTCACACCAACGGCTTCCGCATCAGCACGCGTGGGAATCCGTTCAGTACCGACGTCGTGTCGGCGGCCTTGGTGAAGCCCGCCTTCTCGAACAATCCGCGGGTGCCGACGTACGCCATGGTGAGATCGACCTTCTCGCCGTGATTGTCGACGGGATACCCCTCGATGGCCGGCGCCCCGTTCGACCTCGCGAACTCGACCGCGCCGTCGAGGAGCACATGCGAGATCCCCTGCTTGCGGTGTCCGGGTCGGACCCGGATGCACCAGACCGACCACACCGGGAGATCGTCGACGTGCGGGATCTTGCGATTGGTCGCGAAGGTCGTGTCCGCGCGTGGTGACACGGCCGCCCAGCCGACCACGTCCTCGCCGTCCTCCGTGGACTCGTAGGCCAGGACACCGAGCGGGATCCCGCTGTCGCACAAATCCTTGACGTACTCGCCGCGCTGTTCGCGGACCAGTGCCTGGTTCTGCTTGCTCGGGATGCGGTAGCTGAGGCACCAGCACACATTGGAGGTCGGCTTCTTGGGGCCGAGGATCGTCGCCATGTCGGCGAAGTTCGTCGCGGGCCGGACCTCGATCGTCATGCGTCCCAGCATCACAACCGGCGTGGACGTGGCGCAAGGGCCAGGTCCTGTCCGCGATCAGCGTTGGATGCGGGGGGCCGACCGGTAGACCGTGCGGAACCAGATGGTGGTCAGGATGTCGATGGCGGTGTCGTCGTCGGGGATCGACCCGACCACCCCGCCGCGGACGGCGAGCCAGGACCAGCAGGAGGACTCGAGCGTGTTCACCAACGCCGACGCGAGCGGTTCGAGTGGAAGACCGACGTCGTATCCGGCGCGTTCCGCACTGTGTAGCCCCGCCAACACCTGTTTGATCCCCGACGCCCGGTTGGCGTGCCAGCGATCCCGGAACTCGTCGTCGAGCATGGACATCTGGAACAGGCCGATGATCTCGGGCAGGTACTTCTTGTAGGTCGTCCAGTAGGCGGTGACCGCGGCGCGCACACCGGCTTCGGGATCGCTGTGGCGAGTTGCAAGGGAGCCCTCGACCACCTCGTCGCTGAACTGATCCAGCAGCGCTTCGAGGAGCTGATCCTTGTTGTCGTAGTAGTTGTAGAACGAGCCGGTGGAGCGTCCCGCGGCCTCCGCGATGTCGGAGATCTTGGTGTTCAGGTAGCCCTTGTCGGCGAAGCAACGACGCGCCGCGTCGAGAAACGCGGCTTCGGTCTGACGTCCCTTGTTCGTCGGCGGCACCCGAGCACTCCTTTCGGGGACTGATCGATATATCGAACCACGCATTCAGATTGGTCGGAGAAGGTCCGAACGACTGATGTGGTCCTTGTCATATTCTGAACCTGAATCTAGCATCAGAAAAGTTCTACGGGAACCACCGGTGTTCCCGCCGGACCGATCGCGCCTGCTCGTCCTCTCCCGAACACTCACACAGGAGTCAGCCAGTGGAATCGTTCATCCAGCACCGGAAAGGTCGCACGCCGCGACAGGTCCACCGTGACGTCGAGGACCTCAAGGACGATGAGCTCGGACGGTACGAGTTCACCGGTCGCACGGCGCACCTCTACCGGCGCAACGACCCGACCCAGTTCCGCGCGGTCGGTACCCACACCGGCGTCGACCGCTTCGTCACCGAGCTCACCCCGACCGATCAGATCGACCCCTCGGGTGAGCCGCTGCTGATGTTCTACAACGACGACTGCCGCATCTCGCTGAGTCGCCGAGGAGAGGCCGCACCGTTCTGGTTCCGTCCGGTCGACGGCGACGAACTGATCTTCGTCCACGAGGGCAGCGGCTACTTCGAGACCGAGTTCGGCCGGTTGTCCTACCGCCCGGGCGACTACGTCTACATCCCCAAGGGATGCACGTATCGGCAGATCCCCGACGACCAGTCGCTGCTGCTGATCATCGAGGCGGTCGACGAGTACCGGGTTCCGGAGCCGGGCGTGCTCGGACGGTTCTTCCCGTTCGATTCGTCGCTGGTCGGTGTCCCGGAAGCCGAGGTCTTCGAGGGTGACGGACGCGAAGAGTACGAGGTCCGTTTCCGTCAGCGTGAGGGACAGACGACGCTGTTCTATCCCTTCCACCCGCTCGACGTCGAGGGCTGGCGCGGGGACCTGTTCCCGTTCACGTTCAACATCGAGGACTATGACGTCATCACCTCGGAGTCGGTGCACCTGCCGCCGACCGTGCACCTGTTCATGCAGGCCACCGGCGTGTACGTGATGAACTTCCTGCCGCGACCGGCCGAGGCCCGCAGGGGCGCCGAGCGCCTGCCCTGGTACCACCGCAACACCGACTTCGACGAGATCGCGTTCTTCCACGGCGGCAGCATGTTCGGGATCGGCATGCCTGCCGGCCTGATCTCCCATGCGCCGCAGGGCATTCACCACGGCATCCCGGAACGGGCCCGCGAACGGTCGCGCCGAAAGTTCGACGAGTTCGAGCGCGTCGAGTGGAAGGTCATCGCAATCGACACACGTCGTCGTCTCATCGCGACGCCGGTCATGACCGAGTCGGCGCAGGCCGAGGTCCAGGAAGGGGCACAGGTATGACGTCGGCGACCACGAATACGGCGAATACGTTGCCGCGCCACGAATACGAGCGCATTCCCTACCTCGTCGTCTTCGACGAAACCTCGGCCTACAAGGACACCTACGGTGGCGTCACCGAGAGCGTCGTCCTCGAGAGCTACCTCCTGAAGCCGGTCGGCGTGCCGTCGAAGAACGTCATCATCTTCATGCATCCGATCGGCGGCGGCGCCTACCTGCCGATGACGAATGCGCTGGCCCGCGCCGGCCATCACGTCATCTACTGCAACAGCCGGTATCGCGGCGTCGACAGTGCCCTGATCATGGAGAAGGTCGTCCAGGATCTCGGTGCCTGCGTGAAGGACGCCAAGGAACGACTCGGCTACGAGAAGGTGATCCTCGCCGGCTGGAGCGGTGGCGGCGCGCTGTCGCTGTACTACCAGCAGCAGGCGCAGCATGCGACGGTCACCGAGAGCCCGGCCGGCGAACCGCCGGACCTCACCCAGCTCGATCTCCCGGCCGCGGACGGCATGATGCTCCTCGCCGCCCACGTGTCGCGGCACGGGACGCTGACCGAGTGGATGGATCCGTCGATCCTCGACGAGAACGACCCGGAGAAGCGCGATCCCGAGCTCGATCTCTACAACCCGGCCAACCCGAACCAGCCGCCGTACACCGCGGAGTTCCTGGAGCGGTACCGCGCCGCGCAGATCGATCGCAACCGTCGGATCACCGCGTGGGTCAAGGAACAGCTCGCCGACCTCCGCGGCCGCGACGAGCCGCTGATGGAGCGTGGGTTCATCGTCCACGGCACCATGGCCGACCCTCGATGGCTCGACCTTTCCGTTGACCCGAGCGACCGCAAACTCGGCTGTTACCTGGGCGATCCGCGCATCGTCAACATGGGGCCCGTCGGTCTCGCGCGCTTCACGACGCTGCGAAGCTGGTTGTCGCAGTGGAGTTACGACGACGCCCACGGCGACGGTCCCCGTTGCGCCGCCGACCTCGAGGTCCCGACCCTCGTCATCGGCAACTCCGCCGACAACGCGTGCACCCCCAGCCACACCCACCGCCTGTTCGACGCCGTCGGCCACCCGGACAAGACGCTCCACACGATCACCGGTGCGACGCACTACTATTCGGGCCGCGAGCAGATACCGCACCTCAAAGAGGCGGTCGGGATCATCACCGGCTGGCTGGGTGAGCGGGGTTGGGCGAACTGATCTCCGGGCTCTGAGAACCGCCCCTGAAATGCGCCCCTGAGAACCGCCCCTGGGATGCGCCCTCTGTAGCGAGGCCGGCGACATAGTGTCATCGGGTCGGTTGTGGAGGGTTGATCTCAGGGGCGGTTTTCAGTCGCGTTATCCACAGCTCGACGACGCCGCGCTCTGTCGGGTCCCCGACACTCGACACTGGGTCGATGGACTACGACCAGCTCATCGAGCGCTTCGGGGGTGTGGTGTCGACCCGCCAGCTGCTGGAATCCGGAGAGACCACGCCGGATATTAGGACGCGCCGTCGAATCCGGTGCGATCCACCGTATTCGGCACGGATGGTTCCGGGTTCCCGACGCCGACCCTGAGATCGTCGCGGCGGTTGCCGACCACGCCGTCGTCTCGTGCGCGAGCGCCCTTCGACGACACGGGTTGTGGATTCCCGACCATCCCGTCGAGTCCCATGCGCGCGTGACGCGGTACGAACGTCGTCGGTCACCCGACCGTTGCCGACGCCACGGTAGACCGACTCCCGCCCCGGCAGCCGTCGACGATGTCGCGACTGCCCTGCAGTACGCCGCACGGTGCTTCGATGAGGAGGGCTTCGTCATCCTGTGCGACGCCGCACTTCATCACGGCAAGTTGAGCATCGACGACCTCCGAGCCGATTTCCGACTCGCCCCGCTCTCGATCAGGAACGCGATCGAGAAGTGCAACCGGCTCGCAGCGTCGGGAACCGAGACGGCGGCACGTCTGAGGCTGAAGAGTGCCGGATTACGCGTCGAGGTGCAGCATCACGTACCCGGCGTCGGTTGGATTGACCTGCTCGTCGGGGATCGACTCGCGATCGAACTCGACAGCCGGGCCCACCACACCGCGGAGGAGGATTATGAACGCGACCGGGTCCGGTCCCGCAAACTCATCCCGCTGGGCTACCTACCGATGCGACTCACCTACGCGCAGGTGTTCGGCCACTGGGAGACCACCTACGCCGACATCGCCGCCGCGGTCCGAAAGGGCTACCACCGCAATCGGGCGGCGTCCGGAAACCGGCCCTGAAATCCGACCCCGAAAACCGCCCCTGATTTCCGCCCTCCACAGCCTGCCCGACGACACTATGTCGCCGGCGCAGCCACAGAGGGCGCTTCCCAGGGGCGCTTTTCAGCGCCAGGGCAGCACAGGACAACGCGGGGCAGCGGGCAGCAGCCCGCACCGACTCAGCCGAGCAGCTTCTTCTGCACCTTGCCCATGGCGTTGCGGGGGAGTGAGTCGACGAACCGGATCTCGCGGGGGCGTTTGTGGTTCGACAGCTCGCCGGCGACGAATTCGATGAGCTCGGTGTCGGCGACCTCGTCGGCCACCACGTAGGCGACGATCCGCTGGCCGAGGTAGTCGTCGGGGACGCCGATCACGGCGGCCTCCCGGACGGCCGGGTGCGCGAGGAGCACGGTCTCGATTTCGCCCGCCCCGATCCGGAAGCCGCCGGATCTGATGAGGTCGGTGGACCGGCGTCCGACGATGCGATGCATGCCGTCCGGGTCGATGACGGCGACGTCGCCGGTGGCGAAGAAGCCGTCGTCGAGCCAGGATTCGGCGGTCGCGTCGGGGCGGTTGAGGTAGTGCGACGCCATCATCGGTCCGCGGACGTGGAGGTCGCCGACGGATTCGCCGTCGTGGGGCACGTCGGCGTCGCCCTCGCGAAGCCGGGTCTCGACCCCGACGAGTGGGAGTCCGACCCAGCCAGGGCGACGCTCACCGTCGACCCGGGTGCTGACGGTGATGAGGGTTTCGGTCATTCCGTAGCGTTCGACGATCTCGTGACCGGTGAGTTCACGGACGCGGTCGAAGACGGGAACCGGGAGGGGAGCACTACCGGACACGAGAATGCGTGCGCTGGACAGTGTTCGGGCTGCTTCGGGCTCGGCGCCGACGCGGCTCCATACGGTCGGGACGCCGAAGAACATCGACGCACCGGCTTCGGCCGCGGCGGCGTAACCTGCCGCGGTCGGCTTCTCGGTGTGGATCAACCGGCCGCCTCGTCGGAGCGGCCCGAGGACGCCGAGGATGAGCCCGTGGACGTGGAAGAGCGGAAGGCCGTGGGCGAGTGTGTCATCGGCGGTCCACAGCCAGGCGTCGGCGAGTGCGTCGAGCCCCTCGGCGATGGCCTGACGGGTGATCGGCACGCCTTTCGGGAGACCGGTGGTGCCGGAGGTGTAGAGGATCATCGCCGTCGAATCGGCGTGGGGTTCGGGGTGCCGATGCCATGACTTCGCGTAGCGACGAACCGGGACCACCGGCAGCGTGGTGTCGGCGGGTCCGTGTCCCAGCCAGGCCTGTGCGCCGGAATCGGCCAGGATGTGGGCGAATTCGCGCGGGCCGGAGTCGGGCGGCACGGGGACCACCGGCACGCCGGCGATCAGGCCGCCGACCACCGCGAGAACGGTCTCGACCGTCGGCTGCGCCAGGACCGCGACGCTGCGCGCCCCGGCGATCCGTTCTGCCACAGCGGTGGCGGCACCGACCAGGTCTTCCCGCGACAGACGATCCTCACCTATCCGGATGACTTCGGGATCGTCCGGGGCAGTGGGGGTCAACGTCGGCAGGAGCACTCTCTCACTGTGCCACGATCGCCGGGTTGTGCCGTGGACCCGACGTGACCTGCGTCGTGTCACCGGGCGTATGCGAGAGCCTCGGCCCGTTCCTTGATCCCGTGGAGCATCTTGCGTTCCATGATCAGCGACCCGGGTTCCATCGGGATCATCGCCAGTTTCTTGCCCAGCCCGGTCAGCCGGAATCGGTTGCGGCTGATCAGCCGTGTCGAGTCGCCGTCGGGGACCAGCGTGAACGACCACACCCAATCACCGTCGGCGGTCCGGGTGACGAAAGCGCGGTCGGGGTCGGCGATCTCGATGCGGGAGGCCTCGGGACCGACGCCGATGGTCTCGCCGACGGTCGGATGCTGGAACTCCTCGAGCACCCGGTCTGTGCTGTGCATGTCGATTCCGAGCAGGTTCTCGATCCAGTCGTAGGTGTAGGCGCCACCCCGCGGGAACGGACCCATCTGGGCCAGCCACGGATAGATCGCCTCGGGCGGTGCGTCGATCGTGATCGCCCGCGTGGCCACCCCGTCGGCGTCGGGCAGCAACTCGTCGCCGGGGAGTGTTGCGGCGACCTCCTCGTCCGTCGCTCCCCAGGTCATCACCCACGGCCGAACCCAGGCGTAGTACGCGGCGGAGGACGCGACGGCGGCCAACAGGCCGGCGATGATCGGGCCGCTCCTCATTTCCGATCCCGGTTCGACGCGGCGGACAGCGGGCGAGTCGGAAATGGGTCGTCGGGGGGAGGTGCCGGATGACGCGCCAGCGCGCGCCGCCAGAGAACAGCCAGGCAGATCTCGACGATTCCGAGAACGACGATGACCGGTTGCAGGAAGAAGAAGATCTGGAGCAGCGCGATCTGGATGCCGATCCAGGCCACCAACGACGTGCCGGCCAGCAGACCGCCGAGGATGCCGATCCGGGCGTCGACGGGCAGGAGGACGACGGCCAGTGCGGCGAGCGCATGTGGCACGCCGATCGCCGCGATGAGGACGAGGCCGGGGCCGGTCCAGGTGTCGAACGGCGTGTTGTGCAGCCACTCCCGGGGCATCTGCCACTGGTCGTCGGCGAGCGCCAGACCACCGTTGATCGCCTGGTAGGCGACGAGCATCTCGACGACAGTCAGCACTGCTGCGGCCCAAGTACGTCGGTATCGGGCAGCCAGGTTGAGCGGGCGGCGGAGGACCGGTGTCGACCTCATACGTCGAGTCTGCGCGCCCGACGACGCGGCGTCGTGAGTACTAGGTCCCCGACCAGGACGTTTCAAGGGCGAACCCAGCCGTCGGCCATGAACTCGAGGAGGAGCTGGGCCTTGTTGCCGATGGGCCGCCCGGCTTCCTCATAGCGACGCACGACACGACGGTAGTGCTCGCGGACGGTGCTCTCCGCGATCTGATGCGCCTGCGATGTCTCGCGCAGGGTCGCGCCGAGGGTGTAGGTCTGCAGGATCTCGCGTTCGCGTTCGGTCACCCGCACGCGGTTGGCGGGCGCGGGCGGGGCCGGTTGCTGATCGGGCGGGCCGATGATCGCGGCGAGGGCTTGGCGCAGTGCGGATTCGGCGACGGGCGAGCGGGGGGAGATGCGGATGTGGTCGCGAGAGGCGATCCCGTCGCCGAGGACGACGACGCGCACACCGCGCAGCATCGGTGCCCGTCGCACCAGCGCGAGCGAGCCCGGCGACCGAACAAGGAGGACGGCGGGGTTGCGCAGGTAGGGGAGCTGCGTGGGCCCGACAAGCGTGGCCCCGTAACCGGCCCCCTCGATGAGGGCCACCAGGGCGGCGTCGAACAGATCCCCTTCGGCGACCACGGCGGCGAGGCGTTTGAGATGCGAGTGCGGGCCGGCGGGTTGCGGTGCCGCCCGGCCGACCGAATTGAAACGGGACACATTGGGCTGAGGCGTTGTTTCGTGCGGGCGGTGCAGCTCGTCCAGAGGGGCTGACATCGGTACCGTCCTCCTGTCGGCAGAATCCTGCTTGCGGTCCCGAATGCCGCCGATTCTCTCGATCCGGCGGCATGATGGAGCCGTGATCGACCTTGCTCGCGATCGGTTGTCAGGCGGAGAGATGAACTGCTCTCAACGTCTACTTGTCTAGAGTTACGAACATTTGTCGATAAGTCATGGTCTTTACGGCCTGATTAATGAGTATTCGAGCGATAATTAGCCCGAATGACTCCAATCAATGCGTGATCACGCACGAATGATCAATATCAGGCAAAATCATGCACGTGCCGAACCGTCTGCGAGTGCTGGTTGCCTCCCCGCTCGGTCACGTCGTGGCAGGCCCCCTCCAGGGCGCACTCGAGCACGCCGTCGTCACGGTGGCGACGAGCGACGACGAGTTCACCCGCTCGGTTGCCGGCCACGTCCGGTTCGACGTTGTCATAGCGGACCTCATCTGGAACCGGCCCGACCTGGAATGGCGCTTCGACGGACTCGACGCCATCGACGCCCTGAACAAACACGACCGCCAGGCGCCGGTCATCCTCGCTACCCAGGGGCACGGACTCGAACACGACCATCTCGACGAGGCCCGGTTGCGGGACGAGGTCGCGGGCGTGATCGCGAAGTCCGACGGCTTCGCGGTCCTGATGAGCGCCGTGCGTGCGGTGGCGTTGGGTCAGGGGGTGGCCGAGAAGCCGGGACCGCCGCGCCGGAAGCCGCTCTACGAACTGTTCACCGGCCGGCGCGGTCACACCGCGGGGCGGCTGGCGGGGGCGATCGCCTCGGGCAACGCGTCCGACGGCGCGAGCCTGGCGCTGGCGGCGAAGGTCTCACCCAACACGGCGAACAAGGTGACCAGTCACTACCTCGGCCCGATCATCGAGGAACGCGGCGAGCAGCCGCTGTCGTCTCCGATGACGCAGGCCGCCGTCTACCGCTGGTGTGGTCTGCACGCGCGCTACCTGATCAGCTGGTGCCGACGGCACGGACATCCGGACGTCCTGGGTCCGATGCCGTCCTGACCGAACAGCGGTCGTGGAACCACTCGAGGATCTCCACACCCGCGAGAGCTCCGGTCTCGGCGGTGACGGACAGTCCGGGCGTCGACCAGCCGAGCAGGTCCAGTTCACCGTGCCGGGGTCGGATCGCGTGGTCGGCCGCCTCGAGGAGATCGGTGTCGAGCCAGCCGTCGCCGGCCGCGCACAGCTCCGCGTCCGCTGAAATCGTCCCATCGTCGACGAGCCGTCGACGCACCTCGGCGATCGCCGCCGACTTGGTGACCGACCGGGGCGTCGCATAGATCTTGCGGCCCTGCTGCGACGCCGTCCAGCCCCGCGCCGCGCACCAGTCCTGCCACGCGGGGAGGAAGTCGTCCGGCTGCGAGATCGGTTCGACGACGAGGTAACAGAACAGGTCGTCGGCGACGCGCAGCGACTGCACCCACGAATCATCGAGGCGGGTGCGCAGTTCGGCGAGCACCTCGTCGAGGTCGGAGCCGGATTCGGACACCGAACGTTCGACGTGGCGGCGCCAGCCCGGGTCGTCGGCCCCGTCGACGAGGATGCGTCCGCCGTTGCTCGCCACGGCGTACCGGAAGGGGCTGCCGGGCAGCGCGATCCGTTCGTACTGGGCCGGCGTCCGGGTGGTCGTCGGAATCACCGGCACCTCGTCGGCGAGACGCGCGAGGAGTTCGACGGCAGTGGTCGTCATGTACGACAGCGGGGCGTCACGGTAGATCTCGACGCATACGGTGTCGAGCGCTGCGAACTGCGCCTCGCCCATGGCGGCCTGCGAGTAGATCATCGTCCGGTCGAGGTCGGTGGCGACGAGCACGCTCACGCGTCCTCCTTGATCAACCCGACGCACGAGTAGGCGAGATCGGATGAGACCTCCACCGGCACTCCGCGTTCGGCGGCGAGCAGCCGGATGTGGCGGTGCTCGGGCAGGTCGTCGGCGCGGACCAGGACGCGCCACGGGACCCGACGCAACAGCACGCGGGTCGTCTCGCCGACGCCGGGTTTGACCAGGTTGATCGATGACAGGCCGTAGTCGAGCTGGATCTGTTCGACCGACCGCCAGCCCGACCAGGTCGTTGTCCGCTGCTCCGTCGTCATCGCGGCCAGGATGGCGCCGACCCGGTCGGCGACCGCCGGGAACTCGGCGCTGACCGCGTCGAGCATCTGTCCGGAGACGTCGAACTCGGCCAGGTGCCGATAGAACTTGGCGCCGTGGAACTCTCCCGGGCCGATGTGGTCGGCGTTGAGGACCGTGCGCGACACCAGGCCCGACACGGTGGAGTTCAGGCATGCCGAGGCGATGAGGAAATCGTCGCGGGTGCCGTAGAGAGTGGTACAGGAGCCGGGATCGGCGAGTACGGCCAGTTCGTCGTGCAACCGGGGGCGACCGGGGAGCCGAGCGTAATCGGTCAGGGCCGCGGTGAGTTCGCGCTGGATCGCGCCCTTGCCGGTCCAGCCGTCGACGAAGACGACCGACTCCGCGGGATGCTGTTGCACGATGTGATCCAGTGCGACCGTGTCGATCCCGCGATCGCGCACGATGGAGATGGTGTAGTGCTGGGGTTCGATCCCGTGGATCGTCTGCATCCACCGGCGGATCAGGATGCCGACCGGCGTGCCGGCGCGGGCGAGCGACACCAGCGTCGGCGCCGAATGGCGTTCGGCGAGAATGAGTTCGGAGACCACGCCGACGGCCTCGGCGAGTCGTTGCGCCGACGACCGTAGGGTCGCGTGGAAAAGGTCCTGGTACTCGCGACCGGGCTGGTACTCGATCGGCAGGGACTCGGCGTAGTGCGCTTTCCCCGATTGGATTCGACGCTCCCGCTCGTGCAGGTCACCTTCGAGCGCGATGTCGGAGAGGTCCTTGAGCAGCCACGTCACCTCCTCCGGTGCGTAGGAACCGAAGTCGGGACCGCGGAGCGGGGGAGTGGTCGTGACGGTCATCGGCGCGCCGCCTCCCGGGATTCGCGCAGCCGCGCCTGGTCCGTCGCCGGGAGGATCGCCAGCGTCACGGGATGCCCGGCCGCGGTGAGAACGTCCAGGAGGCCGCCGCCTTCGCGCAGTTCGGGGGTGTCGGCCGGGGTGTCCACCACGACCACGGCCTGGGGATCCGGCAGGGCCTCCGACGACACGTTGTAGATGTAGCGCGGCGTCTCCGGATCGGTCTCGGGTGCGACGAAACGGAATCCGCGACGCAGCGGGTAACCGGGAACGTCGTGGACCTGGGCAGGTGACCGGGTCGTCGTCTGATAGCCGGTCACGAAACCACGCTGCTCGAGGCTCTCCGCGATGCACAGCGGTGCGTACATCAGCTCCTCATGGCCGATCACGACGACGGGGCGTCGTGGGTCGAGTCGATCGGCGATCGCCGCGGCGGCGGTCTCGGTCGCGTCGTGGAAGGGCCCCGCATCGGATCGTTCGAATCCGTGGCGGCCGCCGTCCGGTGTTCCCTCCGGCCAGTCGAGGGTGATCGTGGTGACGTCGGCGCGTTCCGGTGCAATGGGATTCAACGCGTCCGAGTTCAGCTGCCACACGTCGTCGAGCAGAGTGGGCGGTAGCCTGACCGAGCCATGCGCCAGCGCGACGTACGAGATCTCCACGCCGAGGTCGGCGGCGGCCTTGGCGCACTCGGCTCGCTGGCCTGCGCTGCGCATGTCGACGAGCGAAGCGACGACGAACCGCGTGCGCGGCCGTGTCACGACGATCGTCTCGATCGCACCCAGTGCCGTCGTGCCGGTGGAGATCTCGTCATCGACGAGGATCAGTGTCTCTCCCGGGGTTGTGGCGTCGAGGAACGCCGGATCGCTGGGTTGCAGCAGGTGGGTCGTGGCGTGTGAGTGCCCTTCTTCGAAGGTTCCCGACACGACCGTGCCGGGCAGCTGTCGCCGCGTCGAGTGCAGATAGCGGGACGCGGAGATCCGCTGGGCGACACAATGTCCGAGCCCGGTCGCGGTTTCGGCGAAACCGAAGACGATGGCGTTCCGGGCGGCATCGGCACCGATCTGCTCGATGACGGCCGCGCCGAGATCGTCGGCGGCACCGCGCACCACGTGCGGGGGAGTGGGGATGTGTTTGCCGAGCACGGTCGAGACCAGGAGATGGGCGCGGCGTTTGTTGTGACGCAGGCCGAGTACGACCAGATCGCGTAGCGAGTGTCCGGCGTATCCGGTGTCGTCGGACGCCACGGTGACGCCGAATCGGGTGGTGACCCAATCCGGCTGACGGTCGATCTCGTTGGAGCTCACTGCGTTCCCGTTCACTGCGTCCCCGACCACGGCATGCTTGTTCACCGGGCGGCCGATCCCGGGGTGGCGAGGGCGGTCAGGAGATCGACGAAACCGACGCCCTGGCGGGTCACGCCGAAGGCCGCCGCCCGGTCCATCACCCGTAGCGCCCAATTCCGGTGCGGTTTCAGCTCGTTCATTTTGTTTCGATACGACGACGCCCGCACACCACCGGCTTCCCCGGTGAGGATGTCGAGCGCGTCGTGGTACTCCTCATGCGTCACCGCGGACAGCGCGTGCACTGCCGCGACGTGGGCGGGATGGATCACCGTCTTGCCGTGCAGCCCGTTGGCGCGGTCGAGTGTGATCTCACGCAACAGGCCGTCCATGTCCCGGCTGACCAGCTGCTGCCGGAAGTACACCGCGTCACTCTCCCGAAAAGGTGTGTGGCGCAACGTCGGCTGGAACATGCGCTCATGGTCGGCGAAGTACTCCCACACCGGTCCGGTCACGATGAAACCGGACTCGTCGCTGCGTCCGAGGTGGTTGACTATGCCCGCGATCACGTCGGCGGCAACCCGGACGTCGTAGATGGTGAGGTCGCGGTCGCGTCGGATCCCGAAGTAGCCGCAGATGTCGGTGGCACCGATCCGGACGGCGAGGACGTTGGCGCGGTGTGCACTCAGGAGTGCGGCCAAGGAGGTCAGTTCCTCGTCTCGTGTCTCGCGATGCACCACCGCCGCGGATTCCAGGACGGGCATCATCCACAGGTGCTGACCGAGCAGCTCACTCGCTTGGGTGACCGCCTGCAAAGCCTCTTCGGCGTTGGCGCAGTTGAACTTCGGGATCACGAAACCGGTCAGCGCGGATGGCGCGCCGGCGTCGAGGGCGGTGGCGATGCGCATGATGCGGTCGGCCGAACGCGGGCGGACGAACAAGAGCATCGGATCGCCGGGCTTGTCCGCGATGTCGCGGAGTGCCGCGACCGCGTGATCGATGGCGTCCGCCTCCTCATGGTCGGCGATCGCGTCCTCGAGATCGATGACCATCGAGATCACGCCCTCGGCACGCCGCTTACGAATGACGTCGGCGAGATCGGGGCGGGTGGCGGGTACGTAGAGCGTGGCGCCCAGAGCGATCGCCAGCCTCTGTGCGGGCCAGGTGCGATCGATCGGCTCCGGATGCCGAAAGAACAGCTGTTCGCGCGACCCGAGTCCCAAATGGTCAAAATGCCGGATTGTTCCGGGTTCGAGCCCGGCCTCGTCGTGGCGTGCCGTGGTGGTCATCTGGCGGCCACCTGTCCTCTCATCCGGGAAACGATCTCGCTGATCCGTTCGTCCACGGCCCGTAACTGGGTCAGATATCCCCAGTAGTCGGGGTGGACGCGATCGAGGTCCCCCATTGCACGCTCGATCCGGTCGGCCTGAGCATCGAGTACCGAGCCCCATTCGTCAACCAGGGAATGGTTCACCGCGAAGAGCTGGGCGTCGCGGAGGCGGAATCGCACACGCTGCTCGGCACCCTGCGGATCGGCGCGCACCTCGCGCAGCACACGTAGCCGATCCAGGACGGCGTCCACGGCGGCCTCGGCGACAGACAGGTCGTCCCGCGCGGCGTCGGCCTGACCGATCGCCTGGTCGGGGGCATCGCCGAGCATCCTGCGCGCCGCCGAGATCGCCGTATCCGCATGGGCCAGGCGCTCGTCGACGACGGTCTCGGTGCGCTGCAGGTCCGTTGAACAGTCCGCGCTGAACTCACGACGCAACTGAGAAAGGGTGTCGGGAACGTGGGCACTGCGGGTGGCGATGGCGCTGCGTCGGGTTTCCACCGACCGGATGACCTGACTGGCACGGTCGGCGTAGGCGGGCGCCTCACCGAGGATGTTCTCGAGTCGCTGTGCCGACGTGATGACCGTCGCAGCGGCCGACTGCCGGTCTCGGAGGCCCGAACTCCGCTCGAAAACACTCAAGGCACGGTCGAGTTCGTCGGTGGCCCTGGTGACCGACTGCAACCGTCCGATCGTGGGACCGGCGTTCTCCAGGGCTGTCATCGCCCGATGCGACGCGACGCGCGCCTCGTGGTCCTGGGCGTTCGCGGCCTGCATGGTGTTGCGGGCCCGCTGCAGGGCGCCCGCGTTCGCCTCCGCGAAGCCGCGCATCGACGCCGTGACCCCACGAAGCGCCTCGGTGGCGCGTTCGAAGTCCTGCTTGCGTACGCGTGTGCTCTCGGGCGGGGACAGAAGCTGGAGGTAGTCGGCGGTCACCTGGGCGTGTTGTTCGCGGATCGCCGACCAGGTTCCGCGTAGCTGCGACCGCGGGTCGGTGGCGGCCACCACACCGACCGCGGGATCGATCTCGGCGAGGACGGATTCGGACTCCAGGAAGGCCGCTGTCATTTGTTCCGATGATGCAGGCGAGGCGGAATTCGTGCGTGAATCGTTGCCGAACCAACGACGTACGAAGTTTCCGGGCACGACTCGATGCTATCGGCTAATTTCAACTCCGTATGAGGCCGGACCGACCGACTCAGGGCTGAGCGGATCAGCCGCCTCGACGGCGGGGTGGGTGCCGAGCGTCAGCGCTGCCGGGATGCGGGGATGGCGTCGGGGAAACGTGAGGGTGGCCGAGCGGCGGCCTCCCGGCGGCGCGAGAGAGGCACGTCGAATGCAGTTGGTACAACGCTCCAAACGCGTGGTCGAGGCCAGGCTGAACAACACCGCGGTCCGCGCGATCAGCGGGTCGATGGTGGCCTACGAGGGTCAGATCGCGTTCAAGTCGGCCGGCTTCGGCGGCGGCGACGGCGTGCTCGCGGGTCTCAAGCAACGGGCAACAGGTGAGGCGCTGTCACTCATGGAGGCCTCGGGCAACGGCATCGTCTACTTCGCCCACAACGCGGCCGAGACGACGATCATCGAACTCAACAACGAGACGCTGCAGGTCGAGTCCCAGCAGCTCATGGTGCTCAACGGCAATCTGCAGACCAACGTGGCGTTCTCGGGTCTGCGCGGCGCGTCGTCGGGCCAGGGCCTGTTCACGACGACGGTCAGCGGTTACGGCCAGATCGCGTTGCTGTCCAACGGCGGCCCCCTGATCCACCTGGAGGTGTCGCCGCAGTATCCGCTGGTCGTCGACCCGGATGCATTCGTCTGCGCCCGTGGGCAATTGAACCAGTCCTTCGTCACCGACGTCTCCTGGCGTTCGGTCATGGGACAGGGCAGCGGCGAGGCGTTCTCACTGAGGTGGGACGGAACCGGCGTCGTGTCGATCCAACCGGCCGAGCGGTGAGGGTGAGGTAGCGAATGTTCACCAAGGTCAACAGCAAGGTCGTGTCCGTCGACATCGGTCGCAGCGGGCCGATCGTCGCCCGCAAGGGTGCGATGCTTTTCTACAAGGGCAACGTCTTCTTCCAGCCGCATCAGATCGCCGGCGCCGGAATGGGCGGCGGCGTGCCGGGATTGGGTGCGATGGGCGGCATGGCCGGTCGCATGCTCGCCGGCGAGCACGAGTCGACGATGATCGCGCAGGGACAGGGCGAGGTGCATTATGGGTTCCTCGGGATCGAGGTCCACGTCGTCGATCTGGGCGCGGTCGGCGGGACCATCCGCGTCGAGGCCTCCCGCCTGCTCGCGTACGGCGCCAACCTCCAGGCATCGGTGGTCTCAGTGGCCTCCCAGGGCGGCGGTGGCGGGGGAGGCGGAGGCGGGGGCCTCTTCGGTGCCTTGCGGTCGGCGGCGGCCGGCGCCGTCACCGGTCAGGGCATGTTCACGACGCAGCTCTCCGGTCCGGGATCTGCCGTGGTCCTCGGCCACGGAGGCGTTTTCGAACTCGAGGTGTCGCCGAACAAGCCGCCTGTCACCGTCGACCCGCAGGCCTTCGTCGGCTCCGCGGGACAGGTCAACACCAACCTGCGGTCGACGGTCAGCTGGCGCAACGTCGGCCGGACCGGTGGCGAGGCAATGCAATTGGAGTGCACCGGCCAGGGCATCGTGTACGTGCAGGCATCGGAGGAGAAGCTGTGAGCCAACTCAACACCGTGTGGAGTCCGATGAATCTGCCGTCGGACGACAACGTTCCGGACAACAACTACTCGTTCTGCATCGACCTGACCCAGCCCTGGTTCATGTCCAAGGGCGCGATGATCGCCTACTACGGTCAGATGCAGTTCACCTCGCTCCAGCAGGGTCTGCAGGGCCAACTGCTGCAGATGGTGGCGCAACAGTTCTCGGCGCCGTTGTACCTCGGTGACTACGTGGTGGCCGAGGGGCAGGGCAAGCTGATCATCGGTGACCGCGGATACGACATCAACGCCTACGACCTCGAGGACGGCAACCTCACCATCCGCGCCTCGAATCTGCTTGCTTTCCAGCCGAATCTGTCGCTGAACCAGTCGATCGTGCCGGGTTTCCTCACGCTGATCGGCACGGGCAAGTTCCTGGCGTCGTCGAACGGGCCGGTGATGTTCGTCGAGCCGCCCGTCCGTGTCGACCCCGAAGCGCTTGTCGGATGGTCCGATTGCCCGTCCCCGAGCCATCACTACGACCAGGCGTGGGTCAACAGCTTCATCGCCGCCGCCGGCCAGCGGTTCGGGGTGAGCTCAGGTGAGGAGCGGCAGTTCGACTTCACCGGCGCCGGAACGGTTCTGGTGCAGTCCAGCGAGAAGGTGCGCGACGACTCCTCGGTCCTGCGCACCATCCAGGGCCAGCTCCCGGGCCTCTCCGTGCCCGGCCTGCAACAGATCAACCAGCAGATCAGTCAGCAGCTCACGCAGCACCAGGGCTGAGACAGCCGCTGCGACAACTGCGCCGCAGATCCGAATGGATCTGCGGCGCAGTTGTTTGTGTGCCTCCGCTCCCGTGCGAGGGTGAGGTGCCTGCCTCCGCTCCCTGAGGTGCGAGGAGCGGCGGCCCACCTCTGCTCCCTGAGGTGCGAGGAGCGTAGCGACGAGCCTCGAAGGGCTACACCTCGACCTTCTCCTCCTCGCCCTTCGCGGCGAGGCGGTTTCGGCGAACGATGCTGGAGATCAACGCGGCGATGATCAGCGCCACACCGATCAGACCGGTGATGATCTCCGGCACGTGGGTGCCGATCGAGTACAGCAGGATGAACGCCAGCGCACCGATGGCCCAGTGCGCGCCGTGCTCGAGGTACACGTACTCCGAGAGCGTGCCCTTGCGGACGAGGTACACGGTGAGCGAACGGACGAACATCGCGCCGATGAGGCCGAGGCCGAGGGCGATGATGATCGGGTCGGCGGTGATGGCGAACGCGCCGATGACGCCGTCGAACGAGAACGAGGCGTCGAGCACCTCGAGGTAGAGGAACAGGAAGAATCCTGCCTTACCGGTGGCCTTCGCCAGGTTCGACGGGCCCTTTCGGCCGTTCTCCTCGACTGCTGCGTTCTCGGCCGTGTCGGTACCCGGCTCTGCTGCCTCGTCGTGTTCTTCGGTCTCGACGTTGAAGTACTCGCCGAGGCCGTTGACCAGGATGTAGGTGATCATGCCGAGTGCGCCGGCGATCATGACCGTCGACCGCTCGTCGGCCGGTGCGATGTACGTCGCGGTGAGCACGAGGAGAGTGATCGCGATGACGACCTCGAGCATCTCCAGCTTGCCGATCTTCTCCAGCGGCCGCTCGATCCACGACAGCCAGGTGATCTCCTTCTGTTCGAAGACGAAGCCCAGGAACAGCATCAGCAGGAACATGCCACCGAAGGCAGCGATCTGCGGGTGGGCGTCGGTGATGATCGTCTCGTAGCTGGGATCACCGTTGGCGAAGTATGCGGCGTCGTTCGGCGGCGGGTTGAGTGCCAGGTCGAGAGCTTCGACCGGGTTCAGGCCCGATGCGAGCCACACGATGACCAGCGGGAACACCAGACGCATGCCGAAGACGGCGATCAGGATGCCGATCGTGAGGAAGATCTTCTGCCAGAACTCGCTCATCCGGCGGAGGATCGTGGCGTTGATGACCGCGTTGTCGAAGGAGAGTGAGATCTCGAAGACACCCAGGATGGCCGTCAGGATCAGCGCTTCGACGCCGCCATAGAGGAATGCGATGATCAGCGACACGATCGTCACGACGACCGAGAGGCCGAATATTCGTACTACCACTGGATGGTGGCCTTTCTGAGGTGTTCAGGGGACCGCTGCCGACGGCGACGTCGGAGGGTGAAGACACGAGGATGCCGCACCCACTCTAGGAGAGGTGCGGCATCCACGGGAATCTGCTGCGGGACAGCCGGCGAAAACCGGGGTCAGACGTTCACGCCGAAGTCGCGGGCGATACCCGCGAGCCCCGATGCGTAGCCCTGGCCGACGGCGCGGAACTTCCACTCCGCACCGTTGCGGTACAGCTCGCCGAAGACCATCGCGGTCTCGGTGGAGGCGTCCTCGCTGAGATCGTAGCGGGCGATCTCGGAGCCGCCGGCCTGGTTGACGACGCGGATGAATGCGTTGCGGACCTGTCCGAACGACTGCGAGCGCGCATCGGCGTCGTAGATCGACACGGGGAAGACGATGGAATCGACCTCCGGCGGCACGGCGGCGAGGTCGACCTTGATGACCTCGTCGTCGCCTTCGCCCTCACCGGTCAGGTTGTCACCGGTGTGCTCGATCGAGCCGTCGGGGGAGCGCAGGTTGTTGAAGAAGACGAAGTGCTGATCGGAGAGCACCTTCTTGTTGGCGCCGAGTGCGATCGCGCTGGCGTCCAGGTCGAAGTCGGCGCCGGTGGTGGTGCGGATGTCCCAGCCGAGGCCGACGGACACCGCGGTCAGTCCCGGGGCCTCCTTGGTCAGCGAGACATTTCCGCCCTTGCTCAGGCTCACGCCCATGAGATTGTGCCTTTCTGTTGGTACGTGGTCTGTTGATGTCCGGTACACCCGTTGTTCGGCCGTACGGAGCAACGTCAACACTCTATGCGAAGGGTGTGTCGTGGTCATTGAGTCGGATGGATGACCTGCGGGTTCCCGGTTTCCGGACCCACCCGAGGAGTCGTTCGGCGCACGCACGTCGACGCGACCCTGGCGTCCGCCGACCATCGCTGAGACCATGGGGATCAGTCCGAGCGAGAGCGCCTGGCGCGTCACCGCGTCGACGACGCGGACAGGTTCTGACTCCGGTTCAGCCACGAGCCATGCATGGCTCGGGCGTGAGCCGATCAGGAGTGTGCGATGCCCGCCCAGAACGTTGCCCGCAAGCTCATCGAAGCCCATCTGGAAGCCGGGGAGATGACCCCCGGCGAAGAGATCGCGATCCGCATCGATCAGACCCTCACCCAGGACGCCACCGGCACGCTGGTGATGCAGGAACTGGAATCGCTGGGTCTCGACCGCGCTCGCACCGAGGTGAGCGTCCAGTACGTCGACCACAACCTGCTGCAGACCGACGAGAAGAACGCCGAGGATCACGAGTACCTGCGCACCGCGTGCGAACGCTTCGGCCTCTGGTTCTCCAAGCCCGGCAATGGCGTCTCCCATCCCACTCACATGCAGCGGTTCGGCGCCCCCGGCAAGACGATGGTCGGTTCCGACTCCCACACGCCTGCCGCCGGTTCACTCGGGATGCTCGCGATCGGGGTCGGCGGACTCGAAGTGGCACTGGCCATCACGGGTCGCCCGCTGAACATCCGTATGCCCGAGATCTGGGGCGTCCGGCTGGAAGGCGAACTGCCGCCGTGGTGTTCGGCCAAGGACGTGATCCTCGAGATGCTCCGGCGCCACGACGTGAAGGGTGCGGTGAACCGCATCATCGAGTACCACGGTCCCGGCTTGGCGAGTCTGACGGCGATGGATCGCCACGTGATCGCGAACATGGGTGCCGAACTCGGGGCCACGACGACGGTGTTCCCCAGCGACGACGCGGTGCGCGAGTTCCTGCGCGCAGAGGGTCGCGAAGACGACTGGACCGAGCTGGTCGCCGACGACGGCGCGAGCTATGACGCCGAGGAGACCATCGACCTCTCCGAGATCGTCCCGTTGATCGCGAAGCCGTCCTCGCCGGGCGACGTCGTGCCGGTCAGCGAGGTCGCCGGCGAGGAGATCTCACAGGTGGTCATCGGGTCGAGCGCCAACCCCGGTCTCCGCGACTTCGCGATCGCCGCAGCGATGGTGGCGGGGAGGCAGACGTCGTCGAGTGTCAGCTTCGACATCAACCCGACCTCGCGCGAGATCCTCACCGACCTCACCAAGATGGGCGCCACGACCAACCTGGTCATCAGCGGTGCACGCATCCACCAGGCCGGTTGTATGGGTTGCATCGGCATGGGACAGGCACCCGCGACCGGTCAGAACTCCTTGCGAACCATGCCGCGTAACTTCCCCGGGCGGTCGGGCACCAAGGACGACAAGGTGTGGTTGTGCTCGCCGGAGACCGCGGCAGCATCGGCGCTGACCGGCGTGATCACCGATCCCCGCGAGTGGGCTGCCGACAACGATGTCTCCTACCCGGAACTCGGCCTGCCCGAGGAGCACTCGATCAACACCGCGATGTTGGTCCCGCCGCTACCGCCGGAGGAGGCGACGAAGGTCGAACCGGTGAAGGGGCCCAACATCTCCGACCTGCCGGATCTCGACGCCCTGCCCGACGTCGTCGAGGCGCCGGTGCTGTTGAAGGTCGGCGACAACATCTCCACCGACGACATCTCGCCGGCAGGTGCGAAAGCGTTGCCGTACCGGTCGAACATCCCCAAGCTCGCCGAGTTCTGCTTCACGCGGATCGACGACACCTACACCGAGAGAGCACGATCCGCCGACACCGGGCACATCATCATCGGCGGTGACAACTACGGGCAGGGCTCGTCACGCGAGCATGCGGCGATCGCGCCGCGCCACCTCGGCCTGCGGGTGGTGATCGCCAAGTCGTTCGCACGCATCCACTGGCAGAATCTCGCGAACTTCGGTGTGCTGGCAGTCGAATTCACCGATCCCGCCGACTACGACGCCGTCGACCAGGACGACACCCTGCGGCTGGAGAACCTGCGCGACGCGCTCGGCGCCGACGACGTGCTCACCGTCCGCAACGTCACCAAGGACCGCAAAATCGAGGTCCGGCATCGACTCTCGAAGCGTCAGGTCTCGGATGTCCTGGCCGGGGGCCTCATCCCGCGGCTCGCCGCCGAGGAGCATCCGGACGAACATCGTGCCGAGGAGACGGTGCTGCAGGACAGCGGTGAGATCAGCTGACGGGGGTGCGATCAGCGCACGGAGCCGGTGAGCTGATAGGTCTCCGGCGGACCGGTGATCGAGGAGTACAGCGAGACCTGGGTGAACGCGCCCTTCTTCGGTGCGAAGAGCCAGATCCCGACGGGGTACTTCGCGACCTTCCCGGCCGCGCAGCTCGGCTCGCACAGCTTGCGGTTCTCGGTACCGAAGCCGACGGCGAACGCGTCGGTCCACGCCAGCCAGGTCACGTCCGTGACGATCACGCCGGCATCGGCGCAGAAGATCGACGAGAGGGTGCGTGGTTGAACCAGTTTCGCGCCGTCGCAACCGCCCACCACGGTCGCGGCCGGCGTCGGTGACGGTGCGGCGGCCGCGGTTCCACCCCCGGACAGACCGAGCATCACCACGACACCCGAGACAGCCACTGCGACACAAGCCCTGATCAGTTTCGAAGCCATCCCGGTCGTCTCCTCGTCGCTCGTCCGGCAACTGGTGGTTCGAGGAATCATTCTCGGGCACCGACGACCAGGTCACGGGCGGATTCACGAACTTGTCGCCGGAAACGACGACGTCCCCGCCGGATCGTGAGGATGTACCTCACGAATCCCGACGGGGACCGTCGTGGATCGTTCCGAAGAGGATCAGGCCTCGACGATGAACGCCTCGAGCTGCTGACGCGCGACGTCGTCGGCGAGCTGCTTCGGCGGGGACTTCATCAGGTAGGCCGATGCCGGGAGGATCGGGCCGCCGATGCCCCGGTCCTTGGCGATCTTGGCGGCGCGCACGGCGTCGATGATGATGCCGGCCGAGTTGGGGGAGTCCCAGACCTCGAGCTTGTACTCCAGGTTCAGCGGCACGTCACCGAAGGCACGACCCTCGAGGCGGACGTAGGCCCACTTGCGGTCGTCGAGCCATGCGACGTGATCCGACGGGCCGATGTGGACGTTCTTGTCCTCGACCTTGCCGGCGAGCGAGCCGGTCAGGTTGGAGGTCACGGCCTGGGTCTTCGAGACCTTCTTGGACTCCAGGCGCTCACGCTCGAGCATGTTCTTGAAGTCCATGTTGCCGCCGACGTTGAGCTGGTAGGTGCGGTCGAGGGTGACGCCGCGATCCTCGAACAGCTTCGCCATCACGCGGTGGGTGATGGTGGCGCCGACCTGGCTCTTGATGTCGTCGCCGACGATCGGGACACCGGCGTCGGTGAACTTCTGGGCCCACTCGGGGTCAGAGGCGATGAAGACCGGGAGTGCGTTGACGAACGCGACGTTGGCGTCGATGGCGCACTGTGCGTAGAACTTGTCGGCCTGCTCCGAGCCCACCGGCAGGTAGCTGACGAGGACGTCGACCTCGGCGTCCTTGAGGGCCTGGACGACGTCGACACCCGAGCCGTCGGCCTCGGTGATGGTCTCGAGGTAGTACTTGCCGAGACCGTCGAGGGTGTGGCCGCGCTGGACGGTGACACCGGTCGGCGGCACGTCGGCGATCTTGATGGTGTTGTTCTCGCTCGCGAAGATCGCGTCGGACAGGTCGAAGCCGACCTTCTTGGCGTCCACGTCGAACGCGGCGACGAACTCGACGTCGCGGACGTGGTACGGACCGAACTTCACATGCATCAGGCCGGGAACGCTGGCGTTCTCGTCGGCGTCCTTGTAGTACTGCACGCCTTGCACCAAGGATGAAGCGCAGTTTCCTACGCCCACAATGGCAACGCGCACCTTATTGGGCTCACCCATGGTCGGGCTCTCCTTCTTGTTGCGGCGTCGCAGACCTTCGCTGCGCCACCGGTGTTTTCACTTGCTCGGGTGCCCGAGCTGTTCGTCCCGGCTCTGCGTCGAGTCCGGTTCTGGCAATTCGTCATCGGATCGTCCGGTGCCGGTGCCCGGCCCCGGATCGACAGGTGACTGTTCGGTTCCGGCGTCGTCCCGAGCGGTGTCGTCGGGATCGAATGTGTCGGAATCAAACGGACTTGGAGTCCCGTCTCGCTGCTGGGAGCTCTCGGCGGCGATCAGCTCGTTGAGCCAGCGGACCTCCCGTTCGCTGGACTCGAGGCTGAGCTGATGCAGCTGGCGGGTGTAGCGATCGACCGCCCGGTTGGACCGTCCGACGATCTCCCGCAACCCTTCGCGGCGCTCCTCCACCTGCCGGCGACGACCCTCGAGGATGCGCATGCGCGCAACTGCGGGAGTCCGGCTGAAGAACGCCAGATGCACACCGAAACCGTCATCGGTGTAGTTCTGCGGACCGGTGTCGGCCACGAGCTCGGCGAACCGAGCGCGACCGGCATCGGTGAGCTGGTACACCCGACGCCCACGACGAACCTTCATGCCCGAGGGCGCGTCGGCTTCGTCGATGAGACCGTCGGCCTGCATCCGACGCAGGGTCGGATACAGCGAACCGTAGGAGAAGGCACGGAAAGCCCCGAGGAGACCGGTCAGTCGCTTGCGCAGCTCGTAACCGTGCATCGGGGCTTCGAGAAGCAATCCGAGAATCGCGAGCTCGAGCACTTCGTCACCCCCTCCGGTCCGTCGATGTGTCGGAAGGTGCTGACAGCACAACACCTCGCTCCGATGTGTTTGCCAATGTATCGCACCGATATAACCGTGTCCACGAGGAGGTCGGTCGAGGGAGGTACTCCGGGCCCCGGGCCGCAATAGGGGACTACTCGTCTCGGTGAAGCGCCCGGACCGTCGCGCCGACGACAAACCTGTGACCACGTACGCTTGAAACCGTGCAACGCCAGATCGTCGACTACGCCCTGCAGCGGCGCGCTCGGCTGTCCTCGGTCCACGCGGGCCGGACCGCCGTGGCCGATGTGTGCGATGCGAGTCCGTATCTTCTGCGCGCGGCGAAGTTCCATGGTCGGCCCAGCGAGACGATGTGCCCGATCTGCCGGAAAGAGCAGGTCACGCTTGTCTCCTGGGTGTTCGGCGAACGTCTGGGTCAGGTGAGCGGCTCAGCGCGGAGCGCAGAGGAGATCGCCCGGCTGGCGACCACCGCCGAGGAGTTCTCGGTGCATGTCGTCGAAGTGTGTCGGACGTGCAGCTGGAACCATTTGGTGCAGTCATACGTTGCCGGGCTGCCGCCGCGGACCACGCGTCGCACCCGACGTGTGGCCAAGTAGCGCGCTGGCCTGCGGCTTTTTGCCGCGGCCTCATGCGGGCTGTCAAAGTGGAGTGGCACGAGGCTAGAGAATTGAGACCGAGGCCAACGGTGTGAACGCGCCGCACGGCCCGGTAGGAAAGGTGGACGATGAGCGAGGCGTACGGTTCTTCGCCCACACCGCGCGGTACCGGATCCCGTCCCGGTCGCAACGGTGGCGGTAACAACGGACGAGCCAACAGGCAGGCCGCGGAGGAGCGGCAGAAACGGTTCGCCTGGGCGCTCGGCGCGGTGGGTGCGATCGTCCCGGCCATCGTGCTGGTGCTGATCATCGCGTTCGCCTTCACCTACTTCACCGCGGAGATCCCCGAACCCGAGGTCAGCCAGAAGGCGACGATCGTCGACACCTCCGGCCGCACCCTTGCCGACATCACCCAGCCCGACGGCAACCGCCAGGTGGTGCCGTTCGACGAGATCCCCGACACGATGATCCAGGCGATCGTCGCCGCCGAGGACCGCGAGTTCTGGACCAACAACGGCTTCTCGCCGCGTGGCCTGTCCCGCGCGGTGATCGGTCAGATCACCGGCAACACCTCCGCCGGTGGTGGTTCGACGATCACCCAGCAGTACGTCAAGAACGCGATCGTCGGCGACGAACGCAGCTTCGATCGCAAGTTCAAGGAACTCGCCATCGCCGCCAAGATGAACGAGCGGCACGGCTGGTCCAAGGAGAAGATCCTCGAGGCCTACCTCAACACCATCTACTTCGGACGCGGCGCCTACGGTGTGGCCGTCGCCACGCAGAAGTACTTCAACAAGTCGATCACCGATCCGGTGCGTGCCAAGAAGAACCCGCTGACCTTCGAGGAAGCGGCTTTGCTCGCCGGCGTCATCCGTGCGCCGTCGTATTACGACCCCGAGAACAATCTCGAGGCGACCGAGGCCCGGTGGCGCTACGTGCTGAGCGGCATGGTCGCGACCGGAGCCATCACCAAGCAGCAGGCCGACAACGCGGTCTTCCCCAAGACCGTCAAGGCGCGGGTCAACGGCAGTGACGAGACTCCCGGTCCCAACGGTCTGATCAAGCGTCGGGTCCTCGAAGAACTCAGCAGCGTCGGCATCACCGAGAAGCAGCTGCAGACCGGCGGCCTGAAGATCAGCACCACCATCGACCCCCAGGTGCAGAACGGCGTCGTCCAGGCGGCCTGCCGCAAGAACAAGATCTACAAGTGCCCGAACGGCCAGCTGAACGGGGAGCCCAACGACCTCCTCGCGTCGGTGGTCTCCATCGACCCGCAGTCCGGCGCGGTGCGCGGCTACTACGGCGGTGACAACGCCGGTGGCTGGGATCTCGCACAGGCCGGCCTCCAGACCGGCTCGTCGTTCAAGGTCTTCGCCCTCATCGCGGCCCTCGAACAGGACATCCCGTTGTCGAAGACCTACAGCTCGGCGCCCTTCGAGGCCAGCGGCGGACTGACGGTCGAGAACTCCGACGGCGAGAGCTGCGGCTCGTGCAACCTCGCGACCGCGATGAAGATGTCGCTGAACACCGTCTACTACCGCCTCATGATGGACCTCAAACGAGGCGCCCGGGATGTCGCCGACGCGGCGCACCGAGCCGGCGTCGCCGAGTCCTTCGGCAACATCGAGAAGACCCTGCAGGAGGCGAACGGCTCGCCCGAGGGCGGCGTCGTGCTGGGCCAGTACCAGTCGCGCGTCATCGACATGGCCTCGGCGTATGCGACGCTCGCGGCCTCCGGCGTCTACCACGAGCCGTACTTCGTGCAGAAGGTCACCGACTCCGAGGGCCAGGTGCTCTTCGAGCGCAAGAACGAGGGCAAGCGGGTCTTCCCGGCCAAGGTCGCCGACACCGTGACCGCGGCACTCGAACCGATCCCGGCGTACTCCAACGGCAACTCGCTCTACGACCCGTCGCTCGGCGCGCGTCCCGCCGCTGCCAAGACCGGCACCGTGCAGCTCGGTGACACCGGTAAGAACAAGGACGCATGGATGGTCGGGTACACCCCGCAGCTGTCCACCGCGGTCTGGGTCGGCACCAACGACGGCACCGCGCTCACCAACTACAGCGGCGCGTCGATCTACGGCAGCGGCCTGCCCTCGCAGATCTGGAAGGCGGCCATGAACTCCGCCCTCGAGGGCAAGGAGATCAAGGAGTTCCCCGAACCCGAAGAGGCCATCGGCGGAGAGGTCGGCATCCCGTACGAGGCGCCGGCGACGACCTACGCGCCGTCGACGCGCTCGCGCGGACCTTCCGCACCGACCTTCGAGATCCCTGATCAGGGCGGTGACGGCAACCTGACACTCGCACCGGGCGTCACCATCCCGCTCCCGGGAGGCCCGCGCGGTGGAGGCGGCAACGGCGGTGGCAACTCGCCGGACGGCAACTCGCCCGACAGTGGTGGTGCCGGCGGCGGGAACACGCCGGGTCGCGGAGGCAACCAGCCCGGCGGTGAGGACGGCGGAGGAACCCCTGAACCGCCCGTCGGCTGACCAGGATCCCCCGGCTGACTCTGTCGACGCAGCCGACCCTTCCTTGGACAGCCCTGCGCCGTTGGCGCGCGACGAACGCGTCGACGCCGAACGAGTACTCCCCACGCGCTCGGACAACCTGGTGCGCGAGGCGAGTTCACTCGTCGGTGGCCCGGCGGGCGCGCATGCCGTCATCGGCCGCAGCCGCCACCTGACACCGCTGCGTGTGTTGTTCGCGCTCGCATTGTGCGGACTGGCCCTTGGCTGGTTCGGTAAGGCGAGCTGTCTGCAGCAGGCTCCGCCAGACGATGGTTCGGCGGGTCGGCCGGGCGCCGAGATGCGACTCGACTGGGATGACCAGCGGCAGTTCACCAACCTCTGCTACAGCGACGTCATCAGCCTGTACGGCGCCGAACGACTCAACATCGGGGCACTGCCCTACCGCGATTTCTGGTTCCAGGAGGACGCCGGGGGCCAGACCATCAAGCGCTACATGGAGTACCCGGTCCTCACCGGGATGTTCATGTACGGCGCCGCGCAGCTCACACGCGGCTGGGTGTGGGCCGAGGAGAACTGGGGTGTCCCCGGCGCGCTCGACGTCGTGCTGTTCTTCACCATCGTCGCGCTCGGTCTGGCGCTGTTCTGGCTGGTCACGATCTGGGCGACGGCCCTGACCGCACGCACCCGGATATGGACGGTCTGGCTGGCGGCGCTCTCGCCGCTGGTCTTCGTGCACGCCTTCACCAACTTCGACACCATTGCGACGGCCGCCGTCGCGGTCGCGCTGCTCGCCTGGTCACGGGACCGGCCGTGGATCGCCGGCGTCGCCATCGGGGTCGGTGCCGCTGCAAAGCTCTATCCCGCGCTGCTCCTGGTGGTGTTGGGAGCATTGTGTCTGCGGTCCGGCCGGGTCCGCGAGTTCGGGGCAACGGCCGGGGCCGCGATCGCCGCCTGGTTGCTGGTCAACCTGCCGATCCTCATCCCGTACCCGACCGGGTGGTGGGAGTTCTTCCGGTTCAACGGCGACCGCTCGGCCGATGCCGACACCATCTACCGCATCCTCGCCGACACGCTTGGTTTCACATGGAACATCAACCATCTGAACGCGCTGTCGGTCGGTTTGACCGTCCTCGTCCTGGTGGCGGTCACCGGCATCGGGTTGTGCGCGCCGTTCCGTCCCCGGGTCGCGCAACTTGCGTTTCTCGCGGTGGCCGGCTTCCTCCTCGTCAACAAGGTGTGGAGCCCGCAGTACTCGTTGTGGCTGGTGCCGTTGGCGGTCCTCGCGATCCCGCACACCCGGTTGCTCTTGACGTGGATGACGATCGACGCGCTGGTCTGGATCCCACGGATGGGTCTGTTCCTCGACCAGGAGCGACGCTGGCTCCCCGACCAGTGGTTCACCACCGCGGTGGTGCTCCGCGGACTGATCGTCCTCGTGCTGTGTGCGGTCGTGGTCTGGCAGATCTGGCATCCCAAGGACGACCTCGTCCGACACCGAAACGACGGACGCTGGTACGACGACCCGGCCGGCGGGGTGCTCGACGGCGCACCAGACCGCATCCGGCTCCGTCTGCCGTCGAGACGAGTGCGACGAGTCGAAGACGAAGTGGCCGAGCCGGTTTCGGCCGGGGCTTCGTGATCCGGTAGCCGCGCACCGCGGTTCGATGCGGACCCGAGGGAACCGGACGCCGTGCCGGTGCGTCCAATCCACCATGAACACCTTGCAACTCGCAGTCCCCGACGACCTCACCGACTGGCTCGCCGCCGGCGACCGAACGGCCGAACTCCTCGCCGATTCTGTACTGGTCGACCATCAGTGGTGGACCGATACGCTGGCGGAGTTCGAGATGCCGAACACGTTGCACGGCAGTCGAATCGGTCGGCAGGAGCTGTTCGCGCTCGGTGCGGTGGCCGGCGAATCCCCGGAGGACGCGATCGCGCTGCTGTGGAATGTCGTCGCGTTCTGCCTGGGTCGGCAGAACGCCGACGGCAAGAAGCGGATCGCTGCCGTGGCCGCGGACCGCAAGCGCCTCGGGAGGCTTCTCCAGGAGGCCGCCCTCGCGAGTCGCGACGATCCGGGCGCGGCATACGCGATGCTGCGACCGGACAAGGGCGGCAACACCATCGACCGCCTCGGCCCGGGTGGTTTCACCTGGTTCCTGTACTTCGCGGGCGGCGGCGACCCGAAACATCCGAGTCCGGTGCTCGAGGCCAAGGTGGGCCGGTCGTTGCGACGCGCCGGGTGGAAGGGCCTGCGCGACGGCGTCTGGACTGCCGCCGACTACGTTGCCTACTCACGGCTCGTGGACCGCTGGCGCACGGACGCCGGGGTGGATCGCAACGACGTCATCGTGCGCGGCCTCTTCGCAATCTCGCCTCCGACCGGATGGGACCACCCGTGGCAGGCGTGGGAGCGGCAGACCTGGGAGAAGGCGAACTGGGTGCGCGGCCCCTTGTCCACCGACGATCTGCGCGTTGTCCATCGCTGGTTGTGCACCCTCTCCGCGTTGGCGCCGAGATCCGCTGAGGCGCAACCCGAATTCCGGGAACTGAGTCGCAAGATCAGCCAGGCACTCAACGGCGAGGTCAGCGAGATCAACGGTGGGTTCGACGAGGACTACGTCTATGGCAGCTACCTCGGCCGCCGCCTCTGAGGGTTGAGGCGGGCCCGTCGTGGGTATGGTCCGGATATGGCTGAACGTGGCGAGAACATCCCGGACAGCACCGCAGAGGCGGTCGGCAAGGTGGGGGAGGCGTTGGAGTACGTCGAGCGCGCCCGTGGCCACCTCTACACCTTCCATCAGCTCATCGGGCGCGCGGACCTGTTGCTCGGCGAGGCCGTGGATGCACTGCGCGAGGACGGGCACACCGACATCGCGGATGCGCTCGCCACCGAGATGGTCGGACGCAATGTCATCAACGGCCGCTGGACGTTCCAGGTTGTCGAGGAGTTCGACGCCACCTACTGGCAACCGCTGCGCGAGCACGCCGATCGGGCACGGAACGAGCTGACCGATGGGATCACGCACCTCCACGAGGCGCGGATGAAAGAGGATCGACGGACGCACGGTCACCCCGACCACACCAAGGAGCCCGAGGGGAGAGAGCCCGGATCAGGCGGACATCCTCTGTAGCAGTTCGGCTTTGGCGGCCGGCCAGTCGTCGTCGGTCATCGCGTACAGCGCGGTGGTCCGCCAGCCGTCACCGAACTGCCGGTGTTTGCGGAGCAGTCCCTCGAATCGGGCGCCGAGCTTCTCGATCGCGGCGCGCGACCGGGCGTTGCGCTCGTGGGTGTGCCAGGTGATCCGTACGGCGCCGCAGTCCTCGAACGCGTGCCGCAGAAGGAGGAACTTCGCCGTCGGGTTGACTGTCGTCCCCTGAACACGTTCGGCATAGAACGTGTACCCGATGCAGGCACTTCGGTGGGCGTGGTCGATCTCGTAGAAGCTCGTCGACCCGACGACCTGGCCGTCGACGTTGTCGACGACCGCGAACGCCACACGCGCATCGGGGTCGGCGTTGGCGGCGTCGATGTAACGGTGGGCGGTGGCGAGGTCGACGGGGACGCCGGGAGACCAGCGGAACCGGTCGGGATCCCCGACCACGCGGGCGAGCGCCGGAGCGTCGTCGACGGTCAACGGCCGCAGGGTGACCCGCTCGCCGACGAGTGGGCCCGAGCCCAACCAGGAACTCATGTCAGGCACGGTCCGTGGCAGGTACCGGCTGAGTCGCCGGATCTCCGTGGAGATCATCCGGTCCCGCGGCGGTGCGGATCGTCCTCGACGCGAGCGGTTCCCGCAGCGGTGTGCGGGCGAGCGTGCCGATCAGGTAGACCAGCAGCGCCGCGTGCACCCAGACCGAGCCGGCGACTCCGGTGAGCACCCACCAGGGCAGGGGATCGCCGGCGTCGCGGATGGGGAACAGGCGGAAGATCGTCAGGTCGAGGGCGATGTCGGTGATCAGGTAGACGGCGATCACCTGCCAGCGGACCCGCATGAGCACGAAGAACGGGAGAATCCAGAGCGTGTACTGCGGTGAGTGCACCTTGTGGAACAGCATGAAGCCGGCGAGCATGGCCCCGCTCACACCGATCCAGGGGAAGATGCCGATCCGCTCGTAGCGGCGCCACCCCAGGTACATGGCCACGGCGAAGCCGACGAGGATCAGCAACGGTGACGCCACCCCGACGACGGAGTGGTAGGTGTCCGTCGTCCCGGTGAGATAGCGCAGACCCCAGTACCAGATGGAGTTGGTGTCGACGTCGGCCCGGCGCCGCCCCTGGAACGTCAGTGCCGCTTTCCAGCCGTCGAATCCGAGGACCATGAACGGCAACTGGATCGCGACCACGGTGATGACCGCGGCGGCCGCGACCCACGCCGCACCCACCCAGTCGAGGCCGCGCTGCCCGGCGCGCCGCAGTCCGCCGGCGCCTCCGGTCAGGACGTAGGCCGCCAGCGGCAGCACGAAGATCCCGGGATACAGCTTGAGGCAGAAACCGATGGCCAGCAGGACCGCGGCCATCACGGCGCAGGCCCGCAACGGAAGTCGTCGTCGGCCCGTGTCGGGGTCGATCGAACCGCCCCACGTCATCACCGCGATCGCGGCGACCGCGGTCGCCACCACCGGCAGCTCCCAGTTGTGGAACGAGTACAGGACCAGCGGGGGCGTGGCCGCCCACAGCAGCGCCCACCAGCGGACCATCAGCGCCAGCATCACCGTGATCGCGAATCCGAACGGCGCCAGCAGCAGTGCGGACTGGGTGAAGAAGGCGGTGTCGGTGTCGGCGCCGATCGCCCCGACGTACATGAACAGACCGGACAACACCGGGTACTCGACGACGCCGCCGAACAACGTGCCGTCCCCGGTGATCCCGCCGTGGATGTAGGGGAACACGTGGTTGTTGATGTCGCGGCCGAGCCACAGGTACATCAGGTCCGAGTAGCAGGGGATGAGACCGCCGGGATCGCCGGAGGGCCAGTTGGCGCTGCGGCCGTCGGCGTCGAACGGCGCCCCGCCGCAGCGGGCCTTGGCTTGGAAACTCCAGAACATCGTCGCCGCGGTGGCCAGCAGTGACACCAGCACGATGACCGCGGTCTCACCGCGGCCGGACAGCCACGGGATCCGCCGAGGCGTACTGGTCCGCGGCTCCGACATGGCCAACAGAGTAGGTCGTCGTGTCCGATCCCTGCTCCGCGAGGTGCGACGTGCGAGCAGCGCGAGCGACGAGCCACGAAGAACGAGGTCGTCACCAGCCGCTGAACCGGTGCTCACGACCTCGGATTTCCGCGAAAACGTCCTGGTCATGTATCTTGAACCGGTTGCCGACGCAGGCGACCCTCCTGCCACGGACAGTCCGTGGCCGACCTAGCCCATAGGAGGTGATGTGGTCTTATGCGTCACTACGAATTGATGGTCATCCTCGATCCGAATCTGGACGAGCGCACCGTCGCACCCTCACTCGATACTTTCCTCAATGTTGTCCGCAAGGATGGCGGTTCGGTGGATGGTGTCGACATCTGGGGCAAGCGCCGTCTTGCTTACGAGATCCTCAAGCACAATGAGGGCATCTACGCCGTCATCGATCTCAATGCCGAGCCCGCCACGGTTACCGAGCTCGACCGTCAGCTGAAGCTGAACGAGTCGGTTCTGCGCACCAAGGTCCTGCGGAAGTAATCCACAGGGTTTCTTGAACGTCTGAAGACGTCGGTACCGGGTTCTAGGGTTGACCCAGGAAATCCCGGTGCATGTCGATCAGCGAGTGCCCACCTACGACCCAAGGGGAAACACACATGGCAGGCGACACGGTCATCACCGTCATCGGCAATCTCACCGCCGACCCGGAATTGCGGTTCACGCCGTCCGGCGCAGCGGTTGCCAACTTCACGGTGGCTTCCACCCCGCGCACGTTCGACCGCCAGACCAATGAGTGGAAGGACGGCGAAGCGCTGTTCCTCCGCTGCAACATCTGGCGCGACGCCGCGGAGAACGTGACCGAAAGCCTGACCAAGGGTTCCCGGGTGATCGTGCAGGGACGGCTCAAGCAGCGGTCCTACGAAACCAAAGAAGGCGAACGACGCACGGTCGTGGAACTCGAGGTCGACGAGATCGGCCCCTCGCTGCGGTACGCCACCGCCAAGGTCAACCGCGCCTCGCGCGGCGGCGGTGGTGGCGGCGGCGGATTCGGATCCGGTGGCGGCGGCGGTAGCCGCGGCGGCGGATCGAACCAGCAGGTCGCCGACGATCCCTGGGGCAGCGCGCCTGCCAGCAGCGGCGGATCGTTCGGTGGCGGGGACGACGAACCACCTTTCTGATATCTCCCGGAGCCGGCACCTCGGGTGACCGGTTTCGGACAGCCTCGGGCACGGCAGTGACCGATCCCGAAGAAGCATTGACTGGAGCAATACACACATGGCAAAGGCAAAGGCCAGCCGGAAGCCTCGCGTCGAAAAGGTCACCAAGACCAAGGCGTGCAGCTTCTGCAAGGACAAGAAGGCCGTCATCGACTACAAGGACACCGCGCTTCTGCGTCGTTTCCTGTCCGACCGCGGCAAGATCCGCTCGCGTCGCGTGACCGGTAACTGCGTGCAGCACCAGCGTGACGTCGCTGTGGCCGTCAAGAACTCGCGTGAGGTGGCCCTGCTGCCCTTCACCTCGACCAGCCGATAAGCGGAAAGGATCAGTTGGCATGAAGCTCATCCTCACCGCCGCCGTGGAGAACCTCGGCGAAGCCGGCGACATCGTCGTGGTCAAGGACGGCTACGGCCGCAACTACCTGCTGCCCCGCGGCCTGGCCATCAAGGCCACCCGCGGCGCCGAGAAGCAGGTCGAGGGCATCCGCCGTGCGCAGGAGGCCCGCGAGGTCCGTGGTCTCGAGCACGCCAACGAGCTGAAGCAGGCCCTCGAGGGTCTCGACGCAGTCTCGCTGGACGTCAAGACCCACGACTCGGGCAAGCTGTTCGGTTCGGTCACCGCGGCAGACGTCGCCGGTGCCATCAAGACCGCCGGCGGACCCGTCGTGGACAAGCGCAACGTCGTGCTGCCCAAGGGTCACATCAAGGCCACCGGCAGCTACCCGGTCACCGTCACCCTGCACCCGCAGGTCTCGGCAACCGTGCAGCTCGCCGTCGTCGCCGCCAGCTGACCCCAGCGTCGACACACAAAGGCCGGGTGGAAGAGATTCCACCCGGCCTTTGTCGTGTCTGACCTGCGGCCGAGAAACGCCGACCACCCTCCGCCGGCCGAGTAGCGACGACCGAGCGCAGCGAGGACGCTGCGTATCGAGGTCTCCTACTTCGGGGCAGGTGGGTTGGCGGGCAACTGATTCCAGTACTGCAGCCGCGGCGGCAGGTACCGGGGCGCCGGATTGGCGCTGTGCGCGACGGCGTTGTTACCCGGGCCGAGGGTGTCCCAGGACGGGAAGAAGAACTTGTGCCACGCCGGGGTGAAGATCAACGCCCGTTCACCGGTGCGGCAGGCGACGACGTCGCGCCGCGGCACGGTGCAGGTGACCCCGGCGATGGTGACGCGTTTGCCGACGGCCAGGGTTGGCGGACGGAACCCGGTCTTCGAACCGAAGCGGTACGTCTGGTCTCGGTTGACCCACCACGGACCCTGCTGGTCCGCTGTGATGGCGGCGCCGGTCGCGGTGGGCGGGGCGGTCGCCGGACGGCCCTGGCAGCCCACGTAGCGGTAGGCCTGCCCGATCTGGCACATCCAGCGGCCGGTGGTGAAGAACGAGCGCCCGTTGTCGCCGTAGGCGATCGAGCGGAAGGTCGTCGGATCGACCGGCTGGTACCGCGACAGGTCGAATTCGACGGGCATCGTGGGACCGGGCGCGGCGTCTGCCGGAGGCGCTCCCAGCGCGATCCCGGCCGCGACCGCCAGCGCGGCCACCGCAGCGACCGTTCGGCGGATGACCCCGGTTCCCAACCCCAACCTCGACACGATCGACATTGCATCACATGGATTCGGGTCGCGGTCGGCTATCCGGCGAGATGGCACGTAGCTGAGCGCTGTCGTGCCTGGTTGTTACGTAGATCACTCGGGGAATTCACCGAATTGTTGGCCACGCGCACTTGAACGGTCGTCGCAACACGCCCAAGTGACGACGCGCCGAGGAGTGGCGAAGGATTTTCAGTTTCTTGATTGTGGAAATTATTGGGGGCGCTGACCTGCACGAACAGAGTTGTTCACACCCTAATTCCTCAGGTTGTCCACAACGGGTGCACAATCGCTCCCCCGCTCATTCACACGTCGTCCACAAGTCCTCCCCAGATCCATCAACAGCCCGGTTTGAGTCGTCGTGGCGGAGGTCTTAGTGTCTCGGCTCAGGTCTCAGTCCTGTTTTCGCGCGCCCGCCGGCAGTCGTTGTCGGAGCGTCCCGATAGGAAAGAGACGGACAGAGCAAGAGACAGAGCAGTACGTCGACACCGGAGACTCTCGAGGTGGCCTGCCGGGGCCGACACCACAGAGGTCGTATCCACTCGTCAGGGCGAGCGGTGCGAGCGTATGCGAGAGGTTAGACACACGTGGCTGTTGTGGATGACCGCGGGCACGGTCCTGCCGCCGGCGATCGGGAAGAACGGGGTCGAGGTCGAGGCGGGGACGACGCCCCACCCACCGAGGACTTCGGTAGGCAACCCCCGCAGGACCTCGCGGCCGAGCAATCCGTGCTCGGCGGCATGCTCCTGTCCAAGGACGCGGTCGCGGACGTCGTCGAGAAGATCCGTACGGCCGACTTCTATCGGCCCGCGCACCAGGCGGTGTTCGAGGCGATCCTGAGCCTCTACAGCAAGGGCGAACCCGCGGACGCGGTCACCGTCGCCGCCGAACTCGAGCGGTCGGGCGAACTGAAGCGGATCGGTGGCGCACCGTATCTGCACACCCTGATCTCGACGGTGCCCACGGCCGCCAACGCCGGCTACTACGCCGAGATCGTGGCCGAGAAGGCCATCCTGCGCCGTCTGGTCACCGCCGGCACCCGCATCGTGCAGTACGGCTACGCGGGCAACGACGGCCAGGATGTGGCCGAGGTCGTCGACCGCGCGCAGGCCGAGGTCTACGAGGTCACCGAACGCCGTCAGGCAGAGGACTACCTCCCGCTCGAAGAGCTGCTGCAGCCGACGATGGACGAGATCGACTCCATCGCCTCGCGCGGCGGCATCTCGCTGGGTGTGCCGACCGGCTTCGCCGACTTCGACAAGCTGACCAACGGTCTCCACCCGGGCCAGATGATCATCGTGGCCGCGCGACCCGGTGTCGGCAAGGCGCTCGCCCTCGACACCCCGCTGCCCACGCCCTCCGGCTGGACGACGATGGGCAAGGTCGGGGTGGGCGACGAGCTGCTCGACGCGCACGGCCGACCCACCAAGGTGGTCGCCGCGACCGAGGTGATGACCGAACGTCCTTGCTACGAGGTCGAGTTCAACGACGGCGCCGTGCTGGTCGCCGACGAGCAGCACCAGTGGGCGGCCGAGATCGACGGCGAGCGGCAGGTCGTCACCACGGCGGGCCTGCGCGCACACGTGGGCTGTGCGGTCATCCGCAACACCGCGCCACTCGAGTTGCCGCGCAAGCGTTTCGCCTACGGCCCGTACACCGTCGCGGCGCTGGCGGGGATGGCGTTCGACGATCCCGAGATCAGCATGCGCATCGACGCCGAAGGGCCCGTCGACGTGATGACGCTGATGGCCGACCTCGGCGGCCGGATCCCCTACGAGTATCTGCGCGGCTCGATCGCTCAGCGTCGGGCGCTGCTGGCCGGTCTCCTCGACGCCCGCGCCACCGTCGACGACGATGGCTGGATCACCGTGCCCGCCGCGACCCGGCACATGACCGCGGTCGTCGCCGACCTGGTCGCCGGCCTGGGATTCAACTACAAGCGCTCGGCGACCGGTTGGCTGCGCGTCGACGCCGACGAGGACGTGTTCACCGTCCACCACAAGGCAATTCGGCACAAGGAACTCCGACGCAAGGCCGGCGTCCGCCGCGTCGTTGCGGTGCGGCCGGTGGACTCGGTTCCGGTCCGCTGCGTCGAGGTCGACAACGACGAGCACCTCTACCTCGCCGGCGAGGCGATGGTCCCCACGCACAATTCGACGCTGGCCATGGACTTCCTACGCTCGGCGGCGATCGGACACGGCCTCACCGCGGCGATGTTCTCGCTGGAGATGAGCAAGACCGAGATCGTCATGCGACTGCTCTCGGCCGAGGCCAAGGTCAAGCTCGCCGACATGCGTGCCGGCACCATGAGCGACGACGACTGGACGCGCCTGGCCCGTCGTATGGGTGAGATCTCCGATGCGCCCTTCTTCATCGACGACTCGCCGAACCTCACCATGATGGAGATCCGCGCGAAGGCGCGTCGTCTCAAACAGCGCCACGACCTGAAAGTCGTTGCGGTGGACTACATGCAGCTGATGACGTCGGGCAAGAAGGTCGAGTCCCGACAGCAAGAGGTCTCGGAGTTCTCGCGTCAATTGAAGCTGCTGGCGAAGGAGCTCGAGGTCCCGGTGATCGCGATCAGCCAGCTGAACCGCGGTCCCGAGCAACGTACCGACAAGAAACCGCAGGTGTCCGACCTTCGTGAGTCCGGCTCGCTGGAGCAGGACGCCGACATGGTCATCCTGCTGCACCGCCCCGACTCGATCGAGCGTGACGACCCCCGCGCGGGCGAGGCCGACATCATCGTCGGCAAGCACCGTAACGGCCCGACCGCCACCATCACCGTCGCTCACCAGCTGCACCTCAGCCGGTTCGTCGACATGGCGAGGGGTTAGTCGCCGGGCAGAGTCCGCGCGGGATAACGCTTCGATCAGGTCGGGCTGCGTGCCCTTTCGCGACGCTCGTGTGAGTGGTGTCCTGGATAGGTCAGTCGCACCTGCCGACTCGGCGGGGGCGGATCCCCATCTCGTCAAGGCAGCACCATGACCACCATCCACATGCACGAGAAGACCACCGTGACACCCGAGCAGTTCCTGGCGGGTCTCACCGACTTCGGGCCCGGTCGGAAAGAACTCTTCGGAAACAGCGCGGACAGTTACCTCGAGGTGCACCACGAGGGACCCCACGAAGCCGATGTCACGGAGGGTTCGAACGGGATCTGGGAAACCCTGCACTACGACTGGGCGGACCCGCATCGGGTGGTCTTGGCGACCACCGACTCCAATCTGTGGGGCGGCCCCTCGGGACACACCTACACCCTCACGCCGCAACCCACCGGTGGTACCGACGTGGATGTTCTCGTCGTCAGGGACGGAAAGAACCTCAAGGGGCGACTCCTCGCAGGTGTGCTCGGAGCTGTCGGTCCCCGCGTCCTGGGCAAGCAGTTCCGGCATACGGTCGAGGCCATCGAGGCCCGGAACAACGGAGCCGGCTGACCCCACGACCTCAGTACGACCCTGCGACCTCGATCGAGGTCGCATCGTCGAGACGACGTCTGCCGGTCGACGCCCAGTCAGTAGGTGTGGAGACATCGTCGGGACGGGGTGCGGGCAGGGTCCCGGGTTACTCGGTTGCGCCGACCCCGACAATGGTGAGGTGACCGAACGAATCTCGCGCCCGTGAACGTCGGCGACCGATGACCGCACCCGCGCGCTCGACCCAGGCCATGGTCATCTGGCTGGTCGCGCTCACGGTCTACTTCGTCGCGGTTCTCCAGCGGTCCTCGCTGGCGGTGGCAGGCCTGCTGGCGGCCGAGCGTTTCGACATCACCGCGTCGCAGCTGTCGACCTTCGTCGTGCTGCAGATCCTGGTCTATGCCCTGATGCAGGTTCCGGTCGGACTCCTGGTCGACCGGTTCGGTCCGCGGCGGGTGATGCTCACCGGGACCCTGATCCTCACCCTCGCGCAGTTCAGCTTCGCGTTCGCCGACAGCTACCCGTGGGCGCTGTCGTCGCGGTTCTTCGTCGGGATCGGCGACGCGATGACGTTCGTGTGCGTTCTGCGGTTGGTCACCAGTTGGTTCCCGACGCGGCGGATCCCGTTGATGACCCAGCTCACCGGGGTGCTCGGCCAGTTGGGTGCGGTGGCGGCGGCGATCCCCATGACGTGGGCGCTGTCGACCCTGGGCTGGACCCACGCCTACCTCGCCACCGCAGCGATGGGGACAGCGCTCCTGTTGACGACGCTGGTGGTGGTGCGCGATTCGCCGGCGGCGCGCTCGGTCTCGGGTCCGATCCTCGGGTGGGCGGGTATCCGGCAGAGTCTGGGTGAATCGTGGGAACACCCGGGGACCCGCCTGGGTTTCTGGATGCACTTCTCCACACCGTTCAGCGCCAATGTCCTCGGCCTGCTGTGGGGTTACCCGTTCTTCGTGGAGAGCCAGGGCCTGAGCGCCGGCGCCGCAGGTCTCCTGTTGACGATCATGGTGCTCGCGATCATGGGCTTCGGTCCGGCGTTCGCGTGGCTGATCACCCGATCACCGTGGCACCGGTCGACGTTGGTCCTCGGGGTGATCGCGAGCATCGCGGCTGCCTGGGCGGTGGTGCTGGCGTGGCCCGGCGCGGCGCCGTTCTGGCTGCTCGTCATCCTGGTGATCATCTGCGGGATGGGTGGTCCCGCGTCGATGGTCGGCTTCGACCTCGGCCGCACCTCCAACCCCGCCTCCCGCACCAGCACCGCCACCGGGCTCATCAATCAGGCCGGCTTCCTGGCGACCCTCGTCACGGCGGGACTGATCGGCCTCATCCTCGACTGGCGCACCCCGGACGGCGTCGACGGTTACCCGGCCGAGGCGTTCACCTGGGCGATGGCTGCGCAATTCCTGCTCTGGGGACTGGGCGCGATACAGATCTGGCGATACCGCCGAAAAGGCCGCGCGCGGTTGCTGCGGGATGACCCGGAGCAGTGGTCCCGTCAATCGGGGCGTCCCGTTCCCGAACGGCCGTGAGACCGATCAGGCCACGCCGGGAGTCGCGGTCAACCCCGAGTGGACCCGGAAGCGACCTCACTCGAAAGTAGGGGTCGGGCTCGGTCTTCTCACCGATGTGCGGGGCACCTTCGCCGCCCTACCGTCGGGACATGAGTGTGATCGACACAGCCGAGAGCCCGGCAGTCTCCACCAGTGAACCCCCGGCGCCGCCCCGCACATGGAGTCCGGCCAAGAAGGTGGTGTTCCGCTTCACCTTCACCTACACGGCTTTGTTCTGTTTGACTTTCGCGCAGATCACCTTCGTGTTCGTCGGCGTGGCGGGAAACCTGTTGCCCGACTCGGCAATCCTGTGGCAGATGCGGGCGCTGTCGCCGGTGATGGAGTGGGTCGGCCGCAGTGTCTTCGGCGTCGACGCGGTGCTCCAGGTGGACTCCGGCAGCGGGGACCAGACCGCTATCTGGATCTACCTCTTCCTCATCGCCGTCGTGGCGGCGGTGGGCACTCTGCTCTGGCCCATCGTCGACCGCCGACGACCCGACTACGCCCGACTGTGGTCCTGGACGACGCTCTACCTTCGTCTCGCGCTCGGCGGACAGATGCTGTTCTACGGGTTCGCGAAGGTCATCCCGTCGCAGATGGGGCCGCCACCCCTCGCCGCGTTGCTCGAACCCTTCGGCGACTTCAGCCCGGCATCGGTGCTGTGGCTCCAGGTGGGGAGTTCGCCGGTCTACGAGGTGCTGCTCGGCAGCGTCGAGGTGATCGGCGGTTTGCTGCTCTTCTGGACCCGCACGGCCACGCTCGGCGCGATCGTCAGCTTCGTGGCGATGGTGCAGGTGTTCATCCTCAACATGACCTTCGACGTCCCGGTCAAGATCCTGTCGTTCCATCTGGTCGTCTTCTCGCTCATCCTGCTGGCGCCGCAGATGCGAAACCTTCTGGATCTGTTCGTATTCGGGCGATCAGCGCACCCTGTCGACCCGCCTGCCCTGTTCACGCGGGACAAGCTCAACCGGTGGGCGGCGGGAGTTCAGGTGGTACTGGGCATCTGGGTGGCGATCGGCGCGGCCCAGACCAGTTGGACCGGTTACCAGGAGTACGGCGCGGGAGCTCCGAAGCCGGAGCTGTACGGAATCTGGTCGGTCCAGGACTTCCGTGTCGATGGCAGGCCCGTCCCGCCGCTGATGACGGACGAGAATCGTTGGCAGCGGATCGTTTTCGACATCGGTGGCGCAACGACTCTCCAGATGATGAACGGCGCGCTGGTCCCGGTACCGGCCGAGATCGCCGATGGCACAATGCAGATGCAACAACCGCTCGCATCCTTGACCATCGACCGTCCCGACAGTGACACGCTGGTGTTGTCCGGAGACCTCGACGGGACTCCGACGACGATCGTCGCGCACCGGCTGGACCACGATGCGATGACCCTGCGGAGCAGGGGATTCAATTGGGTGCAGGACGAGCCGTACTTCCGGTGACAGTCGCGCTCAGAGCAGCAACAACCACACGAACCGCAGCACGATCGCGCTGATCCCGAAGATCGCGACGCCGAGCAGCCACCGCCGGGCATCACGGTCGGCGGCGACGGGATCTCTCCCTCGGCGCAGGTAGGTGAAGGCCGCCAGGATCGCGCACACCGCGGCGATCACCCCGGTGGTGAGGACGAGAATCAGCATCACCGTGGTCACGCGCCCGCCCTGGGGATATCGAACCGGTGCGACACCCAGACGCCACTTCGACGACACGACCTCGATCGAGGTCGCATCGTCGAATCGAGGTTCACCGGTCGGCGCCTCACACCACCCGCTTCAGTTCGCCGGGGGTGACGTCGTCGTCCGCGGCCAGGGCGAGCACCTCGCCGAACCCGGCGACCAGGCAGTCGGCGAACAGCTCCTGGTCGGTGACTGCTGCACCGTCGGAATTGATTCCGAGGCAGGCGGTTCCGTTGTGGGTGATCATCGTGGCCATCATGGCGCAACCGGGGAGAGGCCCGAAGGGGAACATGCGCTCGACCTTGGCGCCGGCGACGTAGGTCTCCCAGGGGATCCCGGGGACGTTGCTGGCCTGGAGGTCGTTCTGGCTCGTCGTGCCGCTGAACCGCATCAGGACCGTGCCGGGCAGCCAGGCCATCACCGAGCCGAGAGTGTTGAAGATGTCGACAGCAGGCTCGTGGCGGGCCTGCCGGACCTGCTCCCGGATGGTGAGCACGCGTTCGAAGGGGTCGGCGATACCGACCGGACCGGCCAGGCGGCCCACCGCGATGCGGTTGCCGCCGGCGGGATCCTCGGGACGGCGCACCGAGATCGGGATGGCCACCGGCATCGTCTCGATGGGCGTGCCCATCTTCTCGTGGTAGAGCCGGAATCCGCCGATGAGCCCGGCGAGGTAGACGTCGTTGATCGAGGATCGGGCCGCGGTCGCCGCGGCCTTCATGTCGGCGAACGGCACCTCGAAGGCGCTGAACCGCCAGGACAGACTGCGGTGAGCCAGCAACGGAGAACCCGGCGGGCTGACGAGTCCAGCGACCCGCGGTACCGAACGGCCATAGCGTAGAGCGGTACTCAACGCCTGGCGCGGATTCGTCAGCGCACGGATGCCACGGAACGTGGTGTCGAGCCGATGCGGTACCCGGCGGACCTCCGCGACGATCTGCCGCTGGATCAGGTCGACCGGCGTGATGTTGACCGGGTCGGGGTTCGGCGGTTGCGGTTTGCTCGGGTTGTGTTCCCGCGTCGGCGAATGTAACTGCGCCAGGCCGAGGATCGCACCGAGTCCGTCGGTGAGGGCGTGATGCGCCTTGAGGAAGTAGGCCGCCCGGCCGTCGGGCAACCCTTCGATCAGGTAGCCCTCCCACGGCGGGCGTGCGGCGTCGAGCGCGGTCATCGCCAGCTGCTCGCACGTGGTGAGCAGTTCACGCATGCTGCCGTCGCCGCCCAGGCTGATCCGGCGCAGATGGTAGTGCAGATCGAAGTCGGGATCGACTGCCCAGCTGGGTGTTCCGGTCCCGAAGGGGGAATCGACGACCCGCTGTCGGAAGCGCGGAGCCATCCGGCTCGCCCACTCGTGGGCGGCGACCAGCCGGTCCCAGTCGGGATCGCAGTCGTAGATCTCCAGCATGCAGATCGTTCCCCGCATGCGACGGTCCGTGTCGCCGCGCCACATGATGGTGTCCACCGCGCTCATGTGGGGATCGCTTGCCCAGTCCAGGGGGCGGTCGACGCCTTCGGTGAGATCACCCTCGTTGGCCATCGTCAGTCCTCCTCGGGCGTTGTGTGCAGCGATTCCACCGAATCGTCGACGAACGACTCCAGCGGCCAGTCGGCGAGCGCCGTGACATACATCTGGCGGACCTCCTCGGCGCGGGCGCCGATCTCGTCGGCTGTCCAGTCGCTGGTGTCGATGGGCGGCAGGACCATCACCTCGACCGTACCTGGCCGGATGAGTTGGGCACCGCGCCACATCAATTCACCGGTGTTGCGTAACACGACGGGGACGATCGGGACGCCGGCCTGCATGGCGATGTGGAACGGACCCTTCTTGAACGGACCGATCCGTGGCGTCGGGGACCGGGTCCCCTCCGGTGAGACGACCAGCGACAAGCCGTCCTCGCGAAGCGCTTTGACCGCCGGTGTCAGCTGTTCGATGGCCTTGCCCCGGTCGGCCCGATCGATGAAGACGAGTCCCGCTTGTCGCAGGATCTCGCCGAGCACCGGGACCCGCTGCACTTCCTTCTTGGCGACGCCGGTCGCGTCGGTGCGGACCAGATTGATCATGACCGGTAGGTCCAGCTTCGACTGATGGTTGAACAGAAAGACGCAGGGTCGATCGGAGAAGAGGTATTCGCCGCCGTCGAGCACCTGGACGTGGACGCCGGCGAGGGACAAGCCGATGTCGTTCCCGGTGGGAAGTGCCTCGACGAGCGCGTGCGGATCGCGGCGGACCAGGCCCGCGGCCGCACCGATGGCGGCGGAGGCGACGAACGAGCCGTAGAACGCGCCGGTCCGGGCCAGCGATCCGAGACGGTTGTAGGAGGGGTTCTTCAGGTCGATGATCGGCCAGCCGCGGGACTCGGCCTCCGCCCGCAGGATTCGGCGCGGGGAGATCGCCGCCGGGTTGCCCACCGACTCGAGATACGGGATGTCCTCGTTCCCGTCGCTGTAGGCGAACGATGCGTCGAGGTCGATGTCGTTGGCGCGTGCCAGCTCCCGGACCGCGGCTGCCTTGCCTGGACCCCAGAGAGGGCGTCCCTTGATATTCCCGGTGACCACCCCGTCGACGACCTCCACGTCGGTCGCGAGTGCGAAATCCGCACCGATCTCCCGTGCGATCGGCTCGATCTGGAAGCGGGTCGCCGACGACGCGATCACGATGGTGTGCCCCATCTCCCGATGCGCGCGCAGGATCTGCCACATCTGGGGACGCAGCTTGGCCGCGGTCTCGTACTTGAACAGATGCTCGCCGAAAGCGATCAACTCGGCGTAGGTCTTGCCCGCGAAGGTCGGCCGCGTGGCCGCGAGGACCTCGGCGTAGTCCTGTTCGGACATGACGCCGCGTAGTCCGATCACCAGAAAGTCGGCGAGTTCCCCGAACCCGAACTCCATGCTGCGCAGACGCGCCCGCATGATGGCGGCGGCGGAGAAACCCTCGATCAGCGTGCCGTCGTAGTCGAAGAGCGCGGCCACCTTCTTGCCCGTCGGCGCGGAACGGATGGCCCGCATGCGGTCGGTGAAGGCGCTCACTGCTCCTCCTCGCCGGCGACGACGGGCTGCAGGTCCTCGATCGCGGCGATCCGCGCGAGCCGATCCCGCATGAGTTCGACCTCGTCGAGCCAGTCCTGGCGGGCGGCCCGGAGATCCACGATGTCCTCGCCGTGGATGAGGCCGCGGTTGTCGGCCAGGCGGTAGGCCCCGTCGTAGAGATCCTTCGACACCGAATCCTTGCTGCGCAGAACGGCTTGCAGCGCGAGTTGGCGCCCGAGCCCGAGGCAGTCGGCGATCAGGGCATCCTTCTCCTGGGCGGTGTTGCCCAGTTCCACCAGCTTGGTCGCCACCACGAGCTGGGCGTCGAAAAAGGTCTGGAGTGTGCGTCGCGCCAAGAGTGCTCCCGTGTGGCCGTGCAGCACCTCGTAGGTCCACTCCTGGGTGGGGGTGACCGCACGCCAGCCGGGGGCGAGGAGATCGAGTTCGATGCCGAGCCGGTGCAGATACTCGGTTTTGGGCGGGAAGAAGAACTCGAACTTCAGGAGATCGCGGATTCGTAGGGCCTCGCGCTGCGCTGCGGTCAGCAGTTCCTCGTCCGGTGCCGGCGGAGAACCGACGTGGTTGCTCCGGATCGGGGTGCTGCCGGCTTTGACCTCGCCCTCGGCCAGCGCCAGCAGACCCATCTCGACGATCGCGCGGTCGACGAAATGATGCAGCGCGCCGTTGCGGTAATACGCGGCGACGGCGCGGTTCTCGGGAACGACGGACCAGACCGGCTCCGAACCGCCCTCGTAACAGGTCACCACGCCGTTGCCGGCCAGCACCCGCAGCGTCCGGACGAGCCCGACGCCGCGGCACAGTGCTGGATCGGGTCCGGGGAGGCCACGGCGGTCGATGTAGTCGAGCAGGGGAGCGAGGACAGCCTCGATCTCCCGCAGCGTGTACGCCCGATCCTGCGCACCCAGCGCGGCGAAACCGACCAGCGAGGTCGCGGTGATCGGCGTGGCCGAATTGATCTCGTCCATCACCCGGAAGGCGACCTTCTCCAGACGCGCAGGTCCGTCGCCGGCCTCGTCCAGCGCCTGCTTCAGCGAGATCGGCGTACCGAAACGAACTCTCGCCTCGCCGAGATAGCTGCGCTGGGCCTTGGCGTAGCGCAATAGCCAGCCGACGCCCTCGGGCTTCTTGACGCCGCCCGCGTCCTCTGCGGCGATCGCGCCGACCTCTTGCAGCTGGTCGTACACGATCGACGTGGGCACGATCGTGACGTCGGCGTCGTCGAGCTGTGCCGCGGCGTCGACGACGTAGTTGAGGAGTCCGAGCATGGGTTTGCGCAGCTTGCCCGTTCGGCTCCGACCACCCTCGATGTACCACTCGAGGTTGAAGCGCTTCTCGATGATGTAGGCCAGGTAGGAACGCATCGCGAACTTGTAGACCGGGTCCGACCCGAACTTGCGCCGTATGAAGATCATCCCGGCGCGCCGGGCGATCGGGCCCACCGGCCAGAACGACAGATTGTTGCCGCCCAGCACGAGGTTCGGTGGGAAATCGTTGTCGCGCAACACCGACGCCAAGACCAGCGGATCGACGTAGGAGCGGTGGGAGGGCAGGAAGACCAGGCCGGTCGACTTGTTCAGGGTCCGAAGCGAGTTCAAGGTGTCGACGTCGACCGTGACGTTCCAGGCGCGTTCGTGGAGCCGGTTGAACGTGGCGGAGAAGATGTCGTCCATCAGCCGGCTCTGGGTGGCGACGAACCCGGACAGTTTGTCGGTGGCCTCGGACACCACCGCCTCGGTGGGCCGGCCCAGCTCGGCCGCGAGTTTGGCCGCGCCGCTCTGGAATCTGGCCGAGCTGCTGATCTGTTCGGCAACCAGTCGAGGGACCTTGTATCGATCGCCGACGATCTGGCGCTCCGCACGTTCGGCGGAGACCGACGCCGCGATGCGGACGTACTGGTCGAAGGGCTCGCCCTCGGCCTGGTCGCGGGCGTGTCGTTCGCGGAGGTCGGCGATCGTCGCCGGTTCCCCGGCCACAACGCGCAGGCTGTCGGGGCGGCGCTTGCGGATGATGGGCTGCATGATGCCGAGCGGGCGGCGTGGATTCGACAGTACAAGGACGTCGCCGAGCGTCACCCGCCGCTCACCTTGACGGACCGCGGGAAGCCAGACCGGCCGGACCGGGACCAGGACGGTGTCGGGCGACAGCGTGTCGAAGTCGACGTCGGCGCCCTGGCGGACTTCGGCGTCCGGGTAGGCGGTGGCTGCCCAGTCCTTGACCGCGCGCATCTCACACGATGTGCGGGCCTTGGTCAGGACCAGAACGGGATCGGACATCTGCATCACCCTCACGTCATCGTCGTCGACACCGCGCCGTTCGGTGTGCTCCGAGCATCGGTGTCCCATGGCCGCTCCCCCGATGGAGACCGCCCATGGTCCCATTGTGTCGTGGGTTACAGCGGGCGGGGCGGGTTTCGGGTGAGCGCGGCACTCCCCGGCGCGGGAAGGTCCCGGCCCGGTTAGGCTGAGCAGGTTGCCTGGGGAGGAAGTATGGGGATGCGATTTCGTGCGTTGACGGCGCTGGGCGCCTCGGCGGCTCTGGTCACGACGCCCGCGGTGGTGGCGGACGCGGCCACGCCGACGGTGCGGTCGGGAATGGCGATCAGCATCGACGACACGGTCCTGACCTCGAACAGCTGCACGCTCGGTGCGGTCATCTCCGCCAAGAAGGCGCTGACCGCGGGACACTGCGGGGCCGTGGGCCGGGCCGTCCACGACCGCACGGGAAAGAAGATCGGGACGATCACCGCCAATCGCATCGGCCAACGGCTCGACATCGCGGTCGTCGGATTGGCTCCGCGTACCTCGGCCCGGATCGACACGGTGGACTGGGATGCGAAGTTCCACCGGGGACAGCTGGTGTGGAAGTCGGGTATCACCACGGGCTACGGAACCGGCAAGGTCACCGATCCGACGGAGGTGCTGCGCACCTCGCACGGCTTCTCGCTCGCACCGCCGTTCCTGACGAGCCACGACTCGTTTTCGGTTCAGACGAGCTTGCGTTCGGAGTCGGGCGACAGCGGCGCGGGTGTCCGGGACAGCCGGGGACGCGTCGTCGGAATCCTGTCCTCGGCGACCCTCGAGGGTACGGGCGTCGTCCCGGTGTCCCGTCTCCCGCGCGCACTTCGGTAGCGAAACAGGCTGCGCAGCAGCCGATTTGCGCAGACCCCCGAAACGACGAAGCGCCCCATCTGGCCGGAGCCGGATGAGGCGCTTCGTGAAGTCAGGTGTGCTTAGAGCGCGCTGACGTTGGTTGCCTGGGGGCCCTTCTGGCCCTGCTCCACGTCGAATTCGACGCGCTGGTTCTCTTCGAGGTTGCGGAAGCCGCTACCGGTGATCGAAGAGTAGTGGACGAAAACATCGGCGCCCTGATCGTCGGGTGCGATGAAGCCGAAGCCCTTTTCGCCGTTGAACCACTTGACGGTTCCCTGTGCCATACTGCTGTACTTCTTTCTTCAGTTCAGCAGCCACCAAAACTGATGACCGCCCGCCAAGTGTGGCACAGAAAACGCGTCCTGGGAAACGGTGAGTGACGAATTCGACCGATTTCGGCGCAGATGGCCAGGTCCGGAGGGCGAAACGGATTTCACGCAGCTTGCATCGACGCCTCTTTATCGTCACCGGATGCGAGCACGGCAACCAGTCCGGCGATGCACGGCAACACCTGCAGCCACCCCATTGCCACCGACGGTGAGTGGTCCGCTCGGCGACCAGGAATCCGGCCAGGAGGACGGCGGCCGCGACCAGCGTGCCGACGGTGGCCGGTGAAACCCAGCCGACGACATCGGTCCGGATGATGGTGAAGACCAGCGTCGTCATCCCGGCGGTGACGAGAACCGTACGGATTGGCCGGGTCGCGAGACCGGGTGGGCCCCGGCCGTGTCAGCGGTTCATCGAGAACGCCAGGTCACAACGGTGCAGGGTGTGGACAGGAATATCCGGGGTGGCCGGAGGCCTTGAACCTGAACATGGTCGTGCGGCGCTCCCGGGATCGGGTGCGCAGTCCCACAGACCCGATGACGAGATACGCCCTCGTCTCGCCCAACGAAAGGACGGATCGCATATGACAGTCCCCAACATCACGCTCAACAACGGAGTCACCATCCCGCAGTTGGGATTCGGCGTGTTCCAGGTGCCGCCGGAGGACACGAGGGCAGCCACGCTGACCGCCTTCGAGGTCGGCTACCGGCATATCGACACCGCCGAGATGTACGGCAACGAGAAGGGCGTCGGCGAAGCACTGCGCGACTCCGGGCTCGCTCGCGACGAAGTCTTCATCACCAGCAAGCTCAACAACGGATTCCACGACTTCGACGACGCGCTCAAGGCGCTCGACAAGACCAACGCCGATCTCGGCGTCGACCAGGTCGACCTGTTCCTGATCCACTGGCCGCTCCCCGAGGTGGGCGACTACGTACAGACGTGGAAGGCCCTGGAGAAGGCCTACGCCGACGGCAAGGCCCGTGCCATCGGTGTCTCGAACTTCCAGCAGTCCCACCTCGAGCGACTCTTCGCCGAAACCGACGTGGTCCCCGCTGTGAACCAGATCGAGGTGCACCCGTACCTGTCGCAGAACCCGTTGCGCGCGTTCAACTCTCAGCACGGAATCGCTACCGAGGCATGGTCGCCGATCGCGCAGGGCAAGATCGTCGACGACCCGGTCATCACCAAGATCGCGGAGGCCAAGGGACGCTCGGCCGCCCAGGTCACGCTCCGGTGGCACATCCAGCGCGGCGACATCGTCTTCCCCAAGTCGGTGACACGCGCCCGCGTCGAGGAGAACTTCGCGCTGTTCGACTTCGAACTGTCCGACGACGAGGTCGCGGCCATCGAAGCACTCAACACCGATGACCGCATCGGCCCCGATCCGGATACGTTCAACTACATCCCCTGACCTATCGGGCATGAACGGGCGGGCCACCTGCACAGGTGGCCCGCCCGTTTTCTGTTCAGTTGCCGGGGCGTCTGGTGAGCGAAGCCCGCAACTGGCTGAACCGGAACAGAGCAGGTTCGCCCACGACCTCCTGATAACGGTCGATCACGGTGGCGACGAACTCGTCGGTCTCCGCGTCGGACAGTCGGCCCATCCAGTCCGGGGAACCCACCGTGAACCATGCGCGGAAGTCGTCGACCGAATCGAATTGCCAGGACAGGTCTTTCACCGTCAGATCGTCGACCGTGAAGCCGGCGGCCGTGGCGAGATCGCCGAAATGCGCGGGTTCGACGTGGACGTACGGCGGCCCGAATCCCTCGAACTCGCCGGCCCAACGCGGATCGGCCGCGACCTGCATCGCCACGTCCTCGATGCTCGGCCGCTCGGTCGCGCAGACCATCTGCAACACCGCGCGTCCGCCCTCGACGAGACAGCGCGCGATCTGTTTCAGCGCCTCCCCCTGGTCGTGGACCCAGTGCAGCGCGTTGAAAGAGACCGCGATGTCGAAGTCCTGATCGAACGGCAACGCGAGCACGTCGTCGACGTGGAACTGGACGCGCAGCATGTCGAACGGCACACGCGCCAGGGCTCGATCGATCATCCGATGCGAGGCGTCGACACCGACCACCGATCCCTCGGGCAACCGCTCAGCCAGCAGCATCGTGATGAACCCGTCCCCGCAACCCACGTCGAGAAGCCGCTCGTTCCCGGTGAGAGTGAGGCCGGCGATCGACTCCTCGGCGACCATGCGCTGGAGCCCGCTCACCTCCGCGTACCGCTCACCATCCCAGTCGACCATCGCATCTCCCGCCGTCGGAGCATCGGCCTCCATCGTCCACCCGCAGCCGTCGGGTGTGGGCGGGTTCGCGCGAAACCGAGTCACCCGTCTGCTCCCTGAGGAGCGTCCGGAGCTTGCGGAGGACGCGGACCTTCTGCTCCCTGAGGAGCGTCCGGGGCTTGCGGAGGACGCGTCACGAAGGGCTCGCGACGTCGACTCACCAGGCCTTCGTGGCTCGTCGCTTGCGCTCCTCGCACCTCAGGCAGCGGATGGTGTCGGGTTCTTTCGGATCAGTGGGCGGAGGAGGGGTGGCTATCGCCCTTGCATCTCAGGGAGTAGCAGGGGCGATTGCGTCCGCGATCTCGCGGTAGCGCGCATACACTTCAGGAGTGGCTGTCGCCGTGAGGGTTTCGCGCGGCGAGTCCCACTCGGGCAGCTCGCCGGTGAGCGCCCAGGCGGCCTGGCGGGCGGCGCCGAGGGCCACGTGTTCGCCGTCGGCGGGAACCTCGACCTCGCCACCGAAGAGTGCTGGTGCGATCGCCCGCACCGCAGCAGATTTCGCGCCACCACCGGTGAGCAGGACACGGTCGACGCGGACGCCCTGTTCCTCGATCTTCTCCCGGCAGAACACCAGCGACGAGATCAGTCCCTCGACCGCGGCGCGCGCGATCGACGCGGGACCGAAGTTGTCTGCGGTGATGCCGGTGAGGGTCCCGGTGGCGTCCGGGAGGTTGGGGGAGCGTTCGCCGGCGAACCATGGCACCATCGTCAGCCCGCCGGCGCCGGGCTCGGCGGAGATCGCCAACCGCGCGAACTCGTCGAAGTCGACGCCGAGCATCTTCGCGGTCGACGCCAGGACCGGCGCACCGTTGAGGGTGCAGACCAGCGGCAGGTGCCGACCGGTCGCATCGGCGAAACCGGCGACCAGGCCGGCGGGATCGTTGGGGCCGGTGTCCGAGACGGCGCACACGACGCCCGACGTCCCGAGCGAGACCACCGCGTCGCCGCGTCGGGCATGGAGTCCGAGGGCGGCCGCCGCATTGTCGCCGGCTCCCGCCCCGACGACCACACCGTCGGAGGTGGTTCCCGCGCGATCACCAGGTCCGACGACGGTCGGCAGGGTGGGTCGACGCCCACGAAACGCGAGTTCCAACAGATCCTTGCGATACTCGCCGGAGGCCGCGCCGAAGTAGCCGGTGCCCGACGCGTCGCTGCGGTCGGTGGTCAGCTCGGTGAGGTCGGTGCTCCCGCGCAGGCGCCAGGTCAGCCAGTCGTGTGGAAGACACACCGCGGCAGTGGCGTCGGCGCTCTCGGGCTCGTTGTCGGCGAGCCAGCGGAGTTTGGCCGCGGTGATCGCGGCGACCGGGACCACGCCCACGGCTTCCGCCCATGCTCCCGGACCGCCGAGGTCGTCGACGAGGTCGACGGCACTCGACGCCGATCGAACGTCGTTCCACAGCAGGGCATCTCGCACCACTCGCCCCGAGGCGTCGAGGCACACCATCCCGTGCTGCTGTCCCGCGACCGACACCGCGGCGACGTCGTCGAAGCCGCCGGCTGCGGAAGCGGCGTCGCACAGGGCATCCCACCAGCGATCCGGGTGGACCTCGGTGCCTACCGGATGCGGTGCGCTCGCCGACCGGACCACGGCGCCGGTCTCGGCGTCGCAGATGACGACCTTGCACGACTGGGTGGACGAGTCGATCCCGGCGACCAGGGTCATGACAACAACTCGGCGAGCGTGGCGCGGGCGCCCTTGGTACGCAGTGACTCAAGTGCGGACAGATACGGCGTGGTGAAACCCTCCTCCTGGGCGAGGGTCCCGAACAACTCGCTGTCGGCGACGAACGCCAGCGGATCGGTGCGCGACCGCTGTGCTCGCGGAACCAGCTCCGAGGCAAGGGGATCGACGACCTCGATGGGTTCGCCCTGCTCGTCGGTCCCCTCGGCGTACCGGGTCCAGCTGGCGACGACGGCCGCGGCGAGTTCGCTGCGCTGACCCGATGCGAGCCGTTCCCGGATCACCGGCAGCAGCCACTTGGGGATTCGGTCCGACGAGTCCTGGCACAACCGTGCGATGGTGTCGGCGATGGCCGGGTTGGCGAAACGCTCGAGCAGGGTCTCGATGTAGGACTCGACGTCGACGCCGGGCAGTTCCTGCAGGGTCGTCCGGCCCTCTTCGGTCATGTAGCGGCGCAGCAGTTTTCGGATGTCGTCGTCCGCCGCGGCGTCGTGGACGTAGCGGTAACCGAGCAGGTAGCCGAAGTAACACAGGGCCTGGTGACCGGCGTTGAGCAAGCGGAGCTTCATCAGCTCGTACGGCGTCACGTCGTCGACGACCTGCACGCCTACCGTTTCGAGGGCGGGGCGGCCCATCGAGAAGTCGTCTTCGAGGACCCATTGGGTGAAGGGTTCGGCGACCACCGGCCACGCGTCGACGATCCCGGTGCGCGCGGCGACCTCGGCGGCGAGCTCGGGAGGCGTTGCGGGAGTGATGCGGTCGACCATCGAGTTGGGGAAACGGGTGTTCGTCTCGATCCAGTCGGCGAGGTCCTGATCGCGAAGGCGTGCGTAGGCGAGGAACGTCGACCGCGCCATGTGTCCGTTGCCCTGGATGTTGTCGCAGGACATCACGGTGAACGACGGGACGCCGCGGTCGCGACGCCGGGCCAGCGCCTCGGTGACGAGACCGAACACCGTCCGCGGCGGTGCGGAGCCGTCGAGATCGGCGACGATGTCGGGGTTCGTGGCGTCGAACTCGCCGGTCGACGGGGAGAAGTTGTAGCCACCCTCGGTGACGGTCAGCGAGACGATCTGGGTCGCCGGATCACTGAGGCGCTCGAGGACCTTTTCGGGATCGTCGGGGGCGTAGAGGTATTCGACGATCGAGCCGATTACCGACGTCTCGATCTCGCCGTGCGGATGCTTCAGCGTGAGCGTGAACAATCCGTTCTGCGGGACGAGGGCGTCGCGCATGGCGGCATCGGCGGGCCGGACCCCGACACCGCAGATGCCCCACTCCGTCGCAGCGGGATCCGCCGTGAGCAACCGGTCGAGATACATGGCCTGGTGGGCGCGGTGAAACGCACCGACGCCGAAGTGCACGATGCCGGGAGTGACGGTGGTGCGGTCGTATGCAGGGACAGCGGCGTCCGTGATGCGGGGCAGTGTGTCGGCGTTCAGCGGGCTGCTCATCGGCGAGCCTCTCCTGTCTGTTGTTCGGCGGCGGGCCATTCCGAGAGGCCGGGATAGACGACGGCCTTGATGTTCCCGGGCCGGAGGTCGGCGTTGAGGGCGTCGGTCAGTTCGTCGAGACCGAACCGCGCGGTGACCATGGCGTCGAGGTCCACCGCGCCGGTGCGGACGAGTGCCAGGGCGGTCGGCCAGGTGTTGGAGTAACGAAAGACGCCGGTCAGGACGAGTTCGCGGTTCTGGATGAGCGTGACCGGCAGTTCCATCGTGTCGGCACCCATGCCGACGAGGACGACGTGTCCGCCGGGCCGCACCTGGGCCATGCCGGTCCGGACGGCGGCAGCGACGCCGCTCGCGTCGACAAAGGCGTCGACCGCACTGACCTCCTCGCCGGGTGCGACCGCCTCGGTGGCACCGAAATCCATGGCGCGCAGACGACGCTGCTCGTCGGGTTCGCTCACCACGATGCGCGCCAGCCCGGATGCACGCGCGACCTGGGCGATCATCAGCCCGATCGGACCGGCGCCTGCGATGAGGACGGAGTCACCCGCGGCGACGGCCGCCTTGCGGAGTGCCGCGATACCCACGGACAACGGCTCGAACAGCGCCGCGGCCTCGTCGGACACCTCCGGTGGCACCGGATGCGCGAAATCGGCTCCGATGGTGACGTATTCGGCGAAGGCGCCGTCGATCGGCGGCGTCGCGTAGAACTCCATGTGCGGACACAGGTGGTAGTCCCCGCGCTTGGTCTCGGCGGTCGTCGGATCGGGTCGTTGCGGCTCGATGGAGACACGTTCGCCGACGCGATTCGGGTCGACGCCGTCGCCGACCGCCACGATCACACCGGACGCCTCATGGCCGAGGACGAGCGGGTCGCGGACGACGTAGTCCCCGATGCGTCCGTGACGCAGGTAGTGGGTGTCGGAGCCGCAGACGCCGACCGCACGCACCTCGACCAGCACGTCTCCCGCCGCCGGTTGCGGCGCCCGACGGGTCTCGGTGCCGACGGACAGGTCTGGGTGGAGAACGCCGGCCCGCATCGATCGTGGCCGGATGGGGACGGTCGTATCGGTTGTTGCGTGGGTCACATCAGGATGTTAGCTTAATGAGCATATTCACCGCTAGTGAGCATCTGCTCACAAGAGAACGGGGGCAGGCCACCGATGGCACCTCGCAAGCAGGCGGCCGGCACCGCCGACGACCAGCAGGGTTCGTCGGGGCGTGCAGTCGGCCCACGCGGCACCGATGCCGGGCAGGACCTGAGGCTTCTGGTCCGTGCCGCCACGATGTACCACCTCGAAGGCCTGACGCAGGCCGAGATCGCCGCCCGCCTGGGGGTCTCCCGTCCCACTGCCGGTCGCCTCGTCGCGCGGGCCCGGGCGCAGGGGCTCGTCCACGTCTCGGTGTCGGCGCCCGCGCATCTGTCGTCGTCGATCCACACCGAACTCGAGCGCGCGGTCGAGGAGACCTTTGGGCTCGACGAGGTACTGGTCATCGACGAGGCCGCCGACGGCTCGACGACCGGTAATGCCGCACTGGGCCGGGCGGGCGCGTCGGTGCTGACCCGACGTATCCAGGCATCCGACACCTTCGGCTTCACCTGGGGGCCCGAGCAGGTCGCGGTCGCCGACGCCATGGGTGCCGCGGCGTCGTGCCAACGGGTGGTGCAGATGGACGGCTCGATGACCTCGGTGGAGTACCACACGGGTGTCGACCACGCCCTCTCGCGCTTTTCCGAACGCCTGCACGCCCGGCCCCTGCGACTGGTCGCGCCGCTCTACGTCGACCCCGAGACCGTCACCGCGGTCAACCGCGATTCGATTCTGTCGCAGTCGCTCTCGGCCGCGCGCGGAGCGCAGGTCATGCTCTTCGGGGTCGGATCGGTGTCGACCTCGACGACCCTCTTCGAAGGAGCCTTCATCGACGCGATCGTGCTCGACGAACTGGTCGAGTTGGGCGCGGTCGGCGAGATCGGCGGCCGCTTCTACGACGCGGCGGGAAACGCGGTGGAGTCCAGCCTCGTCGACCGCACTGTCTCGGTCCCGCTCGACGCGGTCCGGGCCTGTCCGACCTCCATCCTCGTCTCCGGTGGTGAGCACCGGCAGGAGTCCATCCTCGGTGCTCTCCGCGGCGGTTACGCCACCATCTTGGTCACCGACGTCACGACGGCGGAATGGCTTGTGTTGCAAGAGAAAGGTGAACAATGAAGTTCTCCCGACCCCGGATGCTCGGCGTTCTCGTGGCGTCCGTCGCGCTGGTGGTGACCGGTTGTTCCGGCGCCGGTTCCCTCACCGGCGGGGGTGGACGCGAGATCACCGTGGCGATGGTCTCCAACTCCCAGATGCAGGACGCGGTCGCGCTGTCCGACCAGTTCGAAGAGCAGAACCCCGGTGTCTCGGTGAAGTTCGTGACGCTCTCCGAGAACGAGGCCCGCGCCAAGATCACGGCGTCGGTCGCCACCGGCGGCGGCGAGTTCGACGTCGTGATGATCAGCAACTACGAGACCCCGATGTGGGGTGAATACGGGTGGCTGGTCAACCTCAGCCCCTACATGGACGCCGATCCCGACTATGACGCCGACGACTTCATCCCGACGCTGAAAACCGCGCTGTCGCACGACGGATCGATGTACTCGGCGCCGTTCTACGGTGAGTCGTCCTTCCTGATGTACAACAAGAAGCTCTTCGAGCAGGCCGGGGTCTCGCTCCCGCCGAACCCGACCTGGCCCGAGGTGGCGGAGGTCGCGAAGAAGCTCGACAACGACCGCACCGCGGGAATCTGCCTGCGCGGCAAGCCCGGCTGGGGTGAGGTGCTCGCTCCGCTCAACACCGTCATCAACGCCTTCGGTGGCCGCTGGTACGACGAGGAGTGGAACGCGCAGCTCGACAGCCCGGAAGTCGAAGCAGCCGTTCAGTTCTACGTCGACACCGTCCGCAACCATGGTGAGGCCGGCGCCTCGTCGTCGGGCTTCCAGGAATGCGGAAACCTGCTCTCCCAGGGGCAGGTTGCCATGTGGTACGACGCCACGTCGGCCGTCTCTGTTCTCGAGAGTCCGGAGACCTCGTCGATCGCCGGCGACGTCGGCTACCTGCCGGCGCCGAGTATGGCCAAGCAGGACAACGGGTGGCTCTACACCTGGTCTCTCGGCATCCCGTCGAGCAGCAAGCACCCCGACGAGGCGTGGTCGTTCATCCGCTGGATGACGAGCAAGAGCTACATCGAATACGTTTCGGACAAGCTCGGTCCCAGCCACGTTCCGCCGGGCAGCCGGTTGTCGACCTATGAACTGCCCGCCTACAAGGAGCTCGCGAAGCCGTTCGCCGAGCAGACCCTGACCTCGATGCAGGCCGCTGATCAGCTGAAGCCGACCCTTCAGCCGGTGCCCTACACCGGAGTCCAGTTCCTCGCGATCCCTGAATTCCAGGATCTCGGTACCCGTGTCAGCCAACAGATCTCGGCGGCCATCGCCGGACAGATCAGCGTCAAGGACGCGTTGGCCCAGTCCCAGGAGTATGCCGAGGTCGTCGGCAAGTCCTACCAGAGGGAGCAGTGATCATGGCCACCGCAGTCTCGACGCGCTCGCCCGAGGAATCCTCGCCCGAGCGGACACCACTGACGTCATCCCGCGACCGCATCTCGCGGGCGGAGGGGTGGCGCCGGCGCGGACCCCTGCTGCCGGCCCTGGTCTTCATGATCGTGGTCACGCAGGTCCCGTTCGTGTTCACCCTGTATTACTCGACCCAGTCGTGGAACCTCGTCCGTCCCGACTCCCGGGCGTTCGTCGGCCTCGACAACTACGTCGCGGTCTTCGGTGACAGCCAGTTCTGGCGGGTCACCGTCAACACGATCCTGCTGATCGTGGGCACGGTGCTGATCTCGGTGATCCTCGGACTGATCTTCGCTCTGTTGCTGGACCGGAAGTTCCTGGGACGGGGCGTGGTTCGGACCCTGCTGATCACCCCGTTCCTGGTGACCCCGGTGGCGGCGGCATTGCTGTGGAAGACGAGCCTGCTGTCGCCGACCAACGGCCTGGTCAACTGGATGCTGAGCCCGTTCGGCGTCAAGGTGGACTGGCTCTCGGAGTTCCCGCTCATGAGTGTCATGGCCGAATTGGTCTGGCAGTGGACGCCGTTCATGATGCTGCTGATCCTCGCCGGACTGCAGTCGATGCCCCGCGACGTCCAGGAGGCCGCCCGCGTCGACGGTGCGACCAGCTTCCGGTTGTTCCGTGAGCTGACCCTGCCGCACCTGCGGCGGTTCATCGAACTGGGCGCCGTCCTCGGCGCGATCTACCTGGTCAACACCTTCGACGCCGTGTACATGATGACCTCGGGTGGCCCGGGGGTCTCGAGCTCGAACCTCTCGTACTACATCTACCAACGCGCCTTCCTCGGCTTCGACATCGGTCAGGCCGCCGCGATGGGTGTCGTGACGGTGGTCGGCACGATCGTGGTCGCCACACTGGCGCTGCGTCTGATCTTCAAATCATTCTCCGGAACAGAGGAGCCGGCCTGATGAGCACCGACATCCGCCCCGACCGCACCGCAGCGGAACCCGCAGAACACCAGTCCGGCACCGAGATCCGGCGACACCGCAATCCCCGGCAGGGTCTGCTGACCGCGGTCACCTGGATCATCGCGATCGGATTCTTCTTTCCCGTCCTGTGGATGGTCCTGACCGCGTTCAAGCAGGAGAGCGACGCGGCCACCAACCCGCCGACCTTCTTCTTCGAGCCGACGCTGCAACAGTTCCGCGACGTCTTCGACGCGGGAATCGCGACACCGCTGCTCAATTCGCTGTTCGCGACGATCGTCTCGACCATCCTGGTGCTGCTGCTCGGCGTGCCCGCCGCATTCGCCCTGTCGCTGCGGCCGGTGCGAAAGACCAAGGACGCCCTGTTCTTCTTCATCAGCACCAAGATGCTGCCGATCGTCGCGGCGATCATCCCGCTGTACGTGATCGTCGGCGAGATCGGCATGCTCGACAACATCTGGACGCTGGTGATCCTCTACACCGCGATGAATCTCCCGATCGCCGTGTGGATGATGAGGTCCTTCTTCCTCGAGGTGCCCGGCGAACTGCTCGAGGCCGCCAGCATCGACGGCGCGAGCCTCTGGACGTCGGTGCGGGAGGTCATCCTCCCGCTGATCTCGCCGGGGATCGCCGCCACCGCCCTGATCTGCGTGATCTTCTCGTGGAACGAATTCTTCTTCGCCGTCAACATGACCGCGGTCAACGCACAGACGATGCCGGTGTTCCTGACCGGTTTCATGTCCGGACAGGGCCTCTACTGGGCGCAGCTGTCCGCCGCATCCGTCCTCGCCGCGCTGCCGGTCGTCATCTGCGGCTGGATCGCGCAGAACAAGCTGGTCCGCGGCCTTTCGTTTGGTGCCATCAAGTGACCGCCGCCCGCACCCACCGACTCGAAAACCTCTGAGAGAGAACCGGAGAACATCATGGCTTCCATCACCTACGACAAGGCCTGCTGCGTCTACCCGGGCGCGGACAAGCTGGCCGTCGACTCCCTCGACCTCGACATCAACGACGGCGAGTTCGTCGTGCTCGTCGGACCGTCGGGTTCCGGCAAGTCCACCGCCCTGCGCATGCTGGCCGGACTGGAGGAGATCGACTCCGGCCAGATCCGCATCGGCGGTGACAACATGGTCGGCGTCGCGCCCAAGGACCGCGACATCGCCATGGTCTTTCAGAACTACGCCCTCTACCCGAACAAGACCGTCGGGGAGAACATGGGTTTCGCACTGAAGATGCGCGGCGTGCCCCTCGAGGAGCGCAAGCGCAAGGTCGCCGAGGCCGCCAAACTGCTCGACCTCACCGACTTCCTCGACCGCAAACCGGCCAAGCTCTCCGGCGGTCAGCGCCAGCGTGTGGCGATGGGACGCGCGATCGTGCGTGAACCGCAGGTCTTCTGCATGGACGAGCCGCTGTCGAACCTCGACGCCAAGCTGCGCGTCCAGACCCGCACCCAGATCGCCGCACTGCAGCGCCGTCTGGGCACCACCACGGTCTACGTCACCCACGACCAGGTCGAGGCCATGACCATGGGTGACCGGGTCGCGGTCCTCAAGAACGGTCAGCTGCAGCAGTTCTCGACGCCGACCGATCTCTACGACAAGCCGGTCAACGCCTTCGTCGCCGGGTTCATCGGCTCGCCCGGGATGAATTTGTTCACCGCACCCGTCATCGACGGCACCATCGCGATCTCCGGTGGCACGGTGGACATCGATGCCGAGACCGAGGCGGCCCTGCGTCGTTCCGGTCTCGACTCGGTGATCGTCGGCATCCGCCCCGAGCACCTGGCCCTCGCCGACGGCGGCACCGGCATCGAGGCGGAGGTCGCACTGCTGGAAGAGCTCGGCAGCGAGACCTACATCTACGCCAACCTCGCCGACCAGTCGGTGAAGAACCTCGACGGCGAACCGATGGTCATGGTCGCACGTTCGGCGGAACGGTCACCGGCCAAGCGCGGTGAGGGCATCCGGTTGCGTCAGGCCGACAAGGCGGTCCACCTGTTCGATCCGTCGAGCGGCGACCGCCTGGTCTGACGCCGCGACCTCGATACGCGGCGTCCTCGCTCCGCTCGGCCGGCGTGTACAGCTGGTTGAGTAGGCGAGGAGCTTGCGACGAGCCGTATCGAAACCAGGACCGGTGATCAGGCCAGCAACCGCCACAACCCGATCAAGCCGACGACGACGATCACCCCGCGGAGTGCGCGGGGTGAGAGCCGTCGACCGTAACGGGCGCCGATCATGCCGCCGAGGAGCGAGCCGACGGCGATGAGCGCGGCGGCCGACCAGTTGATCCGGTCGAAGGCGACGAGCGTGTAGGTCACGGCGGCGACCACGTTCACCACCAGCGACAGCAGGTTCTTCGCGGCGTTCATCCGCTGGAGATGGTCGGGGACCACGATGCCGAGGACCGCCATGAGCATGATGCCCTGGGCGGCGGTGAAGTAGCCACCGTAGATCCCGACCGCGAACGTGCCGGCGATCATCGTGGCGATGCGAGGTGGGGTGAGGCGTGGCGTCCCGAGGTGGGCCGGTGCGGTCGACCGGCGGCCGACCCACTTCTGGATCCACGGTTGCGCCACCACGAGGATCAGGGCGGCCACCAGCAGCACCGGCACGACCGCCTCGAACACCGTCTCGGGCAGATGCAGCAGCAACCAGCAGCCGACGATCGCGCCGAGGAACGACGCCGGCATCTGCCACCGCAGCTGCGGCCATTGTCCTTCGAGTTCGCGACGGTAACCCCAGGTCCCGGACACGCCGCCCGCGACGAGACCGATGGCGTTGGAGATGGTGGCGCTCACCGGCGGGACGCCGAACGCGACCAGCGTCGGGAACGTGATCAGGGTGCCGCTACCGACGACTGTGTTGATCGCGCCTGCACCCACGCCGGCCAGCAGGACGGCCAATAGTTCCCATGTGCTCACGACTTCCGAGAGTGCCCGGTGGGCCGGATGGGTCGGTCACCGGGGGGCCGACCCACCGGAGAACGGCCCCTGAAAACCACCCCTGCGATCCGCCCCCGAGATAGGCCCGGCACAGACCCGCCGCCGACACAGTGTCGTCGGCGCCGCTGCTGAGGGCGTATTTCGGGGGTGCTTTTCAGCGGGGACGGCCAGGTGGTTTCGATACGGCTCGTCGCAGGCTCCGCACCTACTCAACCAGCGGCAGTAGGGGCGTCGTCCTTCTTCTTCCGCTTCGGGATGACGTGCAGGATCGCGACGAGGGTCGCGCCGACGAGCAGGCCGACGACCGCGGACAGGACGGTGCCGGCCGTCCAGGACAGCACGCTGCCGAAGCCGCCGTGCACCAGTTCGCCGAACCAGTGCTCGACGTGGTGGAGCTGATCGGCGGGCCAGTGGAAGCCTGCCTCACCCACGTTGACGATGAGGATGTGCCCGCCGACCCACAGCATCGCAGCGATGCCGACCACGGTGAGGGTCGACATGATCTTGGGCATCGAGGTGACCAACCCGCGACCGATCTTCTGACTGAACGTCGACTCTCGTTGTGCGAGCGCGAGCCCCACGTCGTCCATCTTCACGATGATCGCGACCACACCGTAGACGAGCGCGGTGATGAGGAATGCGACGACGACGAGGACGGTCAGGCGGGTCCAGAACGGCTCGTTCTCGACCGAGGACAGCGAGATCACCATGATCTCGGCCGAGAGGATGAGGTCGGTGCGGATCGCGCCGCTGACCATGTGCTTCTCGAACTCGGGATCGCCCTTCCGGGAGCCGGACTCCTCCTCGTGATGGCCGCCGGTGATCGCCTCGTAGACCTTCTCCGCGCCCTCGTAGGAGAGGAACAGGCCACCGGCGATCAACAGATACGGCAGGGCCTGCGGCAGGAACTGGCTGAGGATCATCGCGACGGGCAGGATGATCAGCAGCTTGTTGCGGATCGAGCCGATCGCGATCTTGCGGACGATCGGCAACTCGCGATCGGGGGTGAACCCGTCGACGTAGCGAGGTGTCACGGCGGTGTCGTCGACGACGACGCCGGCCGCTTTCACGCTTGCCTTGCCGGCCGCTGCGCCGATGTCGTCGAGTGACGCGGCGGCGGCACGGGTGAGTGTCGCGATGTCGTCGAGCAGAGCGACGAGACCACTGGCCACGGGTACCTCCGGGTTCGGTGAGGTGTTGCATGCTCGATGAGCGTCGGTCATCGAACAGTATGCCGAAACGACCGACCGGGTCGGTCATCCGTTGGCCCGGAGCGGCGGATTGTCCGAATCGCGCCCCGGTATGTGGCGGATTTCCCTGTTGGGTGCTGGTTCACCTGCGCAAACAGGCTCGCCGACCGGCGAAATCAAGCAGCCACCGGCGGGTATCCGGCGCGACACGGAGGCGGTGTCGAATGGCGTACAGGTCGCGGGAGACCACGACGACCATTCTTCGTCGACGCCGAGGAGATCTGATGAACGCGATCGAGAACGCCATCGATGCCCTGCGCGCGGGCCGCCCGGTTCTGGTGACCGACGCCGCCGACCGGGAGAACGAGGGCGACGTCATCCTCGCCGCCGACCGGGTGAGCACCGAGTGGACCGCCTGGACCGTGCGCAACACCTCCGGCCTGCTGTGCGCCCCGATGACCGGTGAGCGTGCGGACATGCTCGAACTGCCGTCGATGGTCACCAACAACGAGGACCCCAAGGCGACCGCCTACACGGTGACCGTCGATGCGGCCGAGGGGGTCACGACGGGCATCTCCGCCGCCGACCGCGCGCTCACGCTGCGCATGCTGGCCGGTGCCGCATCCGGCCCCCGGGACTTCACCCGGCCCGGGCACGTTCTACCCCTCCGTGCCCGGCCGGGTGGGGTTCTCGAGCGCCCGGGCACACCGAGGCGGCCGTCGATCTGTGCACGCTGGCCGACGTCGCCCCGGTCGGGGTGATCGCCGAACTCGTCGCAGACGACGGTTCGATGATGCGCTACCCGCAGGTCGCCGCAATGGGCTCGCGCATGGGCCTCCCGGTGCTCACCATCGAGGAGCTGGTCAACTACCGCCGCATCCACGACGCGGACCGCTGGTCGGTGGCACCCCGAGTTCGCCGCGCAGCGGAGACGGTGCTGCCGACCCCGACCGGTGAACTCCGCGCGATCGGCTACCGAGACACCGAGACCGGCGCCGAACACATCGCCCTCGTCAGCACCGGGATGTCCGGGAACGGCCTCGATCAGCGTGCCCCGCTGGTACGGGTCCACTCCGAATGCCTGACCGGAGAAGCATTCTCGTCGCAGCGGTGCGAGTGCGGGCCGCAACTCGACGCGGCGATCGAACGCATCAGCTACGACGGCGGGGTCGTGGTCTACCTGCATGGCCACGAGGGCCGTGGAATCGGGCTGCTCAAGAAGCTGGCCGCCTACCGGCTGCAAGACCAGGGGCTCGACATCGTCGAGGCGAACCTCGAACTCGACGAGCCGGTCGACGGCCGCGAATACGGCACCGCCGCAGCCATTCTCGCCGACCTCGGGATCGACCAAGCGCGCGTCATGACCAACAACCCGGACAAGGTTCGAGGGCTGACCGACTGCGGGATCGAGATCACCCAGCGCGTCCCGCTGATCGTCGGTGTGATGCCGGCCAACGTCCGCTATCTCGATGCCAAGCGCCAGCGTCTCGGACACCTGCTGGGCACCACATCCGGCAGCGGGTTCGACCTCACCCAGACCGGTGACTTCTCCGTGGGCTCGCGCGAATTAACCGCCCTTGACCTCGCGGGCCACCGTCGATGTGGACGTCAGACGCACGCGGTCCGCTCGGAAGAGGTCGAAGGAGTACTCGAACGGGATTCCGTCCTCGTCGCGGGACACCCGGGTGATGACGAGAAGCGGACGTCGAATGCCGATCTCGAGCCAGGCCGCCTCGCGGCCGCTGGCGGTTCCGACCTCGATGGTCTCCGTGGTCTCGACGGCGACGAGTCCGTAGCTCGCACGCAGTAGTGCGTAGAGCGATCCGTCCAGCGGGTGTGCCGGCAGGTCGGGTACCAGGTCCACGGGGAAGCAGGCGAGGTCCACCGACAGCGGCGTACCGTCGGCGAGACGGATGCGCCGGATGGCGAATACCTCTGCGTCGTCGGCCATCTCGAGGGCGCGGGCCTCGATCGGGGTCGCCGGGCGACGTTCCGCACCGACCACCTGGGTCGAGCTGGCATGCCCGGACTCCGCCAGCAGCTGGGGGAGACCGGTTGATTCGGCGGTTTGCCGTTCGACGACGTCGGTTCGGATGAACGTGCCTCCGCCGCGGCCGGTTCGACGTTCCAGGACGCCCGCCCGGCTGAGAGGGAGCAGTGCGCTGCGCAGCGTTGATCTCGACACCGAGAACATCTCGGCCATGTCGCGTTCGGTGCCGAGTCGGGCACCGGGCGCCAGTGTGCCCTGGGCGAGCATCGCGAGGATGCGTCGCCGGACGTCCTCGGCGACCGGCCCGCCGGTGGTTTCACTCACGACCGGGTGTCGCGACGCCGTCAGGCCGGGATCGCGTCCGGTGACTCGGGGAGCACCTGGCCACCGTCGACGGCGATCGCCTGCCCGGTGATGTAACCGGCCTCCCGGGTGGCAAGGAATGCGGCGAGGTGGCCGACGTCCTCGGGGGTTCCGAGGGACTTCATCGGGATGGCCCGGGTCATTCCCGCGATGTAGTCCTCACCCATCTCGACGAGTCCCTCGGTCAGGACGTTTCCTGGCATGATCGCGTTGACGGTGATCCCCTGGCCGGCGAGCTCGATTGCGGCCGTGCGCATGAAGCCCAGCTGGGCGGCCTTCGACGCGCCGTAGTGCGACCAGTTGGGGAAGCCGGTGATCGGCCCCGTGATCGACGAGGTGATGATGACCCGGCCGCTACCCGATTCGGCGAGTGCGGACAGGCATGCCTGCACGCTGAACACCGTGCCCTTCACGTTCACGTCGAGGACCTGGCTCAGTTGCCCGTCGGTCATCGTCGCCAGCGACGCCTCGGGGAAGATGCCGGCGTTCGCGCAGACCACGTCGATCGAGCCGAAGGTCTCCAGGACTGTCCGGGCCATCTCGTTGCACGATGTCTGGTCGCTGACGTCGGTCACGACACCGATGATCTTGCCGTCCCCCAGGGCGTCGAGTTCGGCGACCGCCGAATCGATCTCGGCTGCCGAACGCGCGGCGATCGCGACGTCGGCGCCCGCGCGCGCGAACACCCCGGCGATTCCGCGCCCGATCCCCTTGGTGCCACCGGTCACGACCACCGATCGGTCGGCCAGGCTGAACATGGTCATGGTGCTCCTTTGATGTGCATGGGTGGGGCGGTGAACGTCACGCGTCAAGCTGCGGATGTCCGCGTGGTGACGCGTTGCAACCACGACGGGTCGTCGAGGTAGCGACGCGCGAGAGATGCGGTGCCGGAGACGAAATCGTCGGCGATGCCCAGAGCCGCGTCGGCGTCGGAGTGCGACGCCACCCACGCGGTCAGGTGGATGCGGCGCAGCAGCACGAAGGTCGGGATCATCGCGAGATGGTCGTCCGGCAGCGGCCGGACCGCGGTGTACCCGCGCAGCCAGGCATCGATCAGGTCCTCGGTCCCGGGTTCGTGCTCGACCCACGAGACCGCGGACCCGAGATCGGCGAGGTGCCAGGACCATCCGCAATCGTCGAAGTCGATGACCGTGATCGCCGGGAGGTCCGCGTGCGGATCGACCATCAGGTTGGCCAGTCGCAGGTCGGCGTGGACGAGGCCGAATCGATCGGGCCCGGTGCCGAATTCGGTGAGCCGATCGGTGATGACCCGGACGGCACGGTCGATGTCGGCACAGTCCTCGGGGGACAGTCCGGGCGCCTTGCGCCACTGCCCCCACCGGGCTTCCGGGCCGAGCATGGTCTCGACGTCCCAGGTGAACCTCACGAAGTCGGCAGGTGCCGGCCATCTGGAACTGTGCTCGTGCAGGTGTGCGGTGATCGCACCGATCGTCGCGAAATCGACCATGTGAGAGGCTTCTTCGGCGGTGCGCCCGGATACTACCGTGACGGCATCGACCAGCAGCGTGCGGCCGTCCACGGTCACCTCGACGACCTCGGCGCCGTCGACTGCGGCGACCGGTGCGGGAGTGGACACGGGGGTCTCGGCTCCCAGTGCGGCCATCCACCGCAGTTCGGAGCGGATGGCCTCGACCGAGTGATAACCGGGACGGTGCACGCGCACAACGAGTCGGCGGGCGTGGTCTTCGGCGAGATAGGTTGCGTTCTCCGACAGACTCAGCAGGCGCAGCGTCGTAGACGGACCGAGGCCGTAGAGCGGCAGCGCCTTCTCCGCGAATGCGCGATGGTCTGGGGGTAGTCCGGGCACCGGAACAGTGTCACCTGAAACTTCGGCCGGGAGCAGACCAAAAGGCGATGTTTAACGCGGCCGTAGCGAGCACGGGCCGGCCGAAACGCGGTGGAAACAATCGGGCGCGGGCCACCGGTGTATATGTTGCCCACCAACGGAATACAGCGTAGGAATGAGGACGACGACGCGGGCCGGGACCAACCGACTGTGCGCAACCGCACCCAGAAGTTTTCCCACCGAGCAGACCAAAATGCTCGCCCGGATTGAACCGGATCACCCTACTCCCAGGAAGACCCCACGTGAGCTTCTCCAACATCATGGATTCCAACAGCTACACCGGTGGCTCGGTGGGGCGGCACGGTGACGGACTCATCGAAGCCCGCGAACGGATGCTCGGCCCGGCGTACCGGTTGTTCTACCGCAAACCGGTCCACCTCGTGCGCGGCGAGGGAAGTCATCTCTTCGACGCCGACGGCGTCCGGTATCTCGATGCCTACAACAACGTGGCGAGCGTCGGACACTGTCACCCGCACGTCGTCGACGCCGTGATGCGGCAGATGACCTCGATCAACACCCACACCCGCTATCTCCACGACGGGATCGTCGCCTACTCCGACCGGCTGCTCGGCACCCTCGGGGCGGACATCGACCAGGTGATGTACGCGTGCACCGGTTCCGAGGCCAACGATCTGGCGCTGCGGGTTGCGGCGATGCACACCGGGGCGACCGGGGTGATCGTGACGAACGAGGCGTACCACGGCAACACCCAGGCGGTGACCGCGATCTCGCCGTCGAACGGTGGGCCGGCGGTGCTCGGACCCCACGTCCGCACTGTGCCGCCGCCCGACTCGCGTCAGCCCGGTTCGACGGCAGAGGTGTTCGCCGATCACGTACGCCGCGCAGCCGACGAGCTGCAGGCGGCGGGCTTCGGCGTCAGTTGCCTCGTCGTCGACACGATCTTCTCCTCGGACGGTGTACTCGCCGAACGTGACACCCTCGCCCCTGCGGTCGCGGCGGTTCGGGAGCGGGGCGCGGTCTTCATCGCCGACGAGGTGCAGCCGGGATTCGGCCGGACCGGCGAGGCCATGTGGGGCTTCGACCGGCACGGAGTGCGGCCCGACATCGTCACGATGGGCAAACCCATGGGCAACGGTCTGCCGGTGTCCGCGATGGCCGTCCGGTCCGCGGTCCTCGAGCGATTCGCGACGACGCAGCCCTACTTCAACACCTTCGGGGGCAACCCGGTGTCGATGGCGGCTGCGGCCGCGGTGCTGGACGTCATCGAGAGCGACGAGCTACCGGCGCATGCGCTGCGGATCGGCGCCCGTCTCCGTGAGGGAATCGCCGGTATCGCGACCGATCATGCTGCCGTCGATGACATCCGGGGCACCGGCCTGTACATCGGGGTGGAGATCGTGACCGACGACGGTGCCCCCGATCGGCAACGTGCTCGGGCGATCGTCGAGGCCATGCGGGACGCCCACGTGCTCATCTCGGTCTGTGGCGAGCACGGCAACGTGCTCAAGATCCGGCCGCCGCTGGTGTTCTCCGACTCCGACGTCGACTGGTTCTGCACGGCATTGGATTCCGCGCTGGCCGCGACGCTCATGACCGTGGGGTGATCGGGCGGTGCCGAAGCGCACCGCGGATCAGAGTCGGCCGAGCAGTTCCGCCTTCTTCGACGCGAACTCCTCGTCGGTCAGGATTCCGCGCTGGTGGAGGTCGGCCAGCGACTCTATCGCCGCGATGATGGCGGAGGAATCCTGGGCCGGCGTGTGAGGCGCCGGGGCATCGGCGGGTGCGGGAGTCTGCGCCGGTGCGTCCGGTATGGGTGCAGGTGCGGCGACCGGGGTCTCGGCGACCTGCTGAGGTCCGAGTTCGACCAGGCTCGACACGTCGAAGGTGCCGTACTGGCTGGAGAAGCTCACCGACCCGTACCCGGAGCCCTGCTGTTGCTGGACGCCACCGTTTCGGTGATCCGCGGTGTCGAAGATCCGCGTGACGCCGGCGACCTGGATGGCCAGACGACGCGCGGCCGGGAACACGGCGTAGCGCAACGAATCAATGAACTGGTTCAAGGTCCGATGCCGGTCGTCGCCGAAGGGTTTCCGGCTGCAGCCCGGGACGGGTTGACGCCGTGCCGATTTCGGTGAACCGGACATGCCCCGCCGGGTGTCGCCCTACTCTGGCACCTGCATCGGCCATGGTGACGCCCGTGACCAACACCGCGTCACCGTCGAGCCGACCCCGAGGGCTCGGACTGGCGGCTCCGGCCGCGAAAGGTGGGTGGACATGGTCTCGGTGACCGGGGCGGTCGGAACCGCCGTCGAACAGGTGCAGGACGCCGTCGGCGCATTCAAGGTCCTCAAGCGTTCGGGTCTGCTGGACCCCACGCGACCCAAAGAGCTGCTCACCACGGTCAAGCGCGCGAAGATCATCGGGCCCTGTGCCTCGGTGGTGGCGCACGGAGCGGACGAGTACCCGGAAGCGGGTGCGGTCGCCGACGAGCGCGGCGAACTGACCTACGGCGAGATCAATGCGAACGCGAACGCACTGGCCAACCATCTGCTCGCATCCGGGGTGAAGCGAGGCTCGGTGATCGGCGTGATCGCACGCGACCATCGAGGACTGCTCACGACGATGAGCGCCGCGGGGAAGGCCGGTGTGCGGCTGGCCATGATGAACACCGGGTTCGGCAAGACCCAGTTCGTCGAGGTCGCCGAACGCGAGAAGATCGTCGCGATGCTCTACGACGAGGAGTTCACCGACCTCGCCGACGCCCTCCCTCCCGAGACGCTACGGATCGTGACCTGGGTCGATGGTGAGCGTCCGGTTCCCGAGGGGGTCCGTACCCTCGACGACATCGTCGCGGACGGAGACACGTCCACGCCCGCGGAGCCGGATGAGTGGGCCGGACTCGTGATCCTGACGAGCGGCACCACCGGTCTGCCCAAGGGCGCGCAGCGTTCCAAGTTGTCGCCGTTCTCCAGCGCACTGCTTCTCGACCGGATTCCGTTCCCGCAGCGGGGCGCAATGGTGATCGTCTCGCCCATCTTCCACTCCACCGGCTTCGCGCTCTGGGGTGTGGGCGCCGCTCTCGGGAACAAGGCCGTCGTCATGCGGCGGTTCGACCCGGAGAAGACGCTGGCCGCGCTGGCCGAGCACAAGGCGGAGGTGTTGGTCGCGGTGCCGACGATGCTCCACCGCATGGTCGCTCTCGGACCCGACGTCATCAACAAGTACGACACGTCCGCGCTGCGTATCATCGTGATCGCGGGATCGGCTCTGTCACCGACACTTTCGGAGGCCGTCCAGGACACCTTCGGTGACGTCCTCTACAACCTCTACGGGTCGACCGAGGTGGCGATCGCGTCGGTGGCGCAACCTAAGGAACTGCGGCTCGCCCCGGGCACGGTGGGTCGGCCGCCGGTCACCAGCCGACTCGCCCTGTTCGACGCCGAGGGCCGCCGGATCACCGGAACCAACGTCCGCGGAAGGCTTTTCGTCCGCAACGGGGCACCCTTCGAGGGGTACACCGACGGACGCAACAAAGAAATCATCGACGGCTACATGTCCACCGGTGACATGGCGCGCTTCGACGAGCACGGACTGCTGCACATCGATGGCCGCGACGACGACATGATCGTCTCCGGCGGAGAGAACGTCTACCCACTCGAGGTGGAGAACCTGCTCGCCGAACACCCCGACATCGACGACGTCGCGGTGATCGGGGTGGACGACGACGAGTTCGGAAAGCGATTGCGCGCCTTCATCGTCGCCGCCCCACACGCCGACCCGTCGCCCGAGGACATCAAGGCGCATGTGAAGGCACATCTTGCCCGGTACAAGGTGCCGCGCGACGTGGTGTTCGTCGACGAGTTGCCGCGCAACCCCACGGGCAAGCTAGTGCGCCGGCAGTTGCCGACGGGACCGCTGTAGGTTTCGATACGGCTCGTCGCAGGCTCCTCGCCACTCAACCAGCGGGGGATGGGCTCGTCGCAGGCTTCTCGCCACTCAACCAGCGGGGGGATGGGCTCGTCGCAGGCTCCTCGCCACTCAACCAGCGGCACGCTGCCGGCCGAGTAGCGTCGACCGAGCGCAGCGAGGCCGCCGCGTATCGAGGTCAGCCGGCGGCGGGGTCCCGCTTGAGCTGCGCGACAACCAGATGCAGCGCGGCGGTGGTGGTGAGGGAGCGGACCCGTTCCCGGTCACCGGGGAAGCGACGCGTCACCGTGTAGGTGGGACGGCCCGTGATCGCGACGCCGAAACAGACGGTCCCCACCGGCTTGTCCGCGGTGCCGCCGTCAGGGCCGGCGATCCCGGTGGTCGACACCGCTACGTCGGACTTGAGACGGCGTAGGGCTCCCTCGGCCATTGCGGCGGCGACCTCCTCGCTGACCGCGCCGTGTGAGGCGATCAATCCGGCGGGGACGTCGATCAGGTCGGACTTCGCGTCGTTGGAGTACGAGACGACGCCACCCATGACGTAGGCGGAGGAGCCGGGACGGTCGGTCAGTCGCGCGGCGACGAGCCCACCGGTGCAGGACTCTGCCGTGGCGATGAGTCGGCCGTCGAGCGTAGCGATGAGCTGGTCTTCGATGGTCGAACCGTCGGTCGAGAAGATCTGCCGCCCATGGTGTTCGGTGAGGAGATCCAACAGCCGGCCGTAGGTGGCGGTGTCGTCGGCGGCGAACCGGGTGACCATGTCGAGCTCGCCGCGTCGCAGGCAGGTGGTGATCTCGAGAGCGTCGAAGTCGGGGATCGCTTCTTCGGCACGGCGCAGGGTCTCGGCGAGCTCGGCTTCGTGCAGGCCGTAGGCCCGGATGGTCTCCTGCTTGAGGTCGTCGGCCCGGGACACCACCTCGGCGATGGCCGGCGAGGCGATCGCGGTCGGCCACATCGCCTGGAGCTCCCCCGGCGGGCCGGGCAGGACGAGGATCGCCGGCAGGGGTTGTTCTCCGGGTGAGGCGGGGATGGCGACGCCCGGCGCCGTGCCGGTGGGCGGTATCGCGACGGCACCGGCGGGAACGTGGGCCTGCTTGCGGATGCCGATGCGTGTCGGGCCGTCGTCGAGGTCGACGGCGTCGGGTCGCCAGCGTCGGATGATGCCGGCGATGTGCTCCTCGAGAGCCGGGTCGAGTTGCAGGTCGCGACCGCAGAACTCGGCGACCGTTGCCACCGTCAGGTCGTCGGCGGTGGGACCGAGACCGCCGCTGGTGACGATGAGATCGACCTGCTGGTCGGCGAGGAAGCGCAGCTGCGCGGTGAGGTCGGCGGGGCGATCCCCGCAGATGGTGATGTGGGCGACGTCGACGCCGAGCGAGAGCAGCTGCTCGGACACCCACGGTCCGTTCTGATCGGTGATCCGCCCGGTCAATACCTCGGTTCCGGTCACCACGATGCCTGCGCGCACACTCACGGGTCAGAGCCTAGTCGGGGATTGAGCGCCGCGGCTTGGTGCTCCCTGAGGTGCGAGCGAAGCCCACCCCTTGCTCCCTGACGTGCGAGCGAAGCGAGCCACGAAGGGCCAGCGAGTTCGTCTCACCAACCCTTCGTGGCTCGTCGCTATCGCTCCTCGCACCTCAGGGAGCGGGGGGGCGTGCTATCGCTTCTCGCTCCTCAGGGAGCGGGGGGCGTGCTATCGCTCCTCGCACCTCAGGGAGCGGGGGGCGTGCTTTCGCTCCTGGCACCTCAGGGAGCGGGGGGCGTGCTATCGCTCCTGGCACCTCAGGGAGCGGGGGGCGTGCTTTCGCTCCTCACACCTCAGGGAGGGAGGGGGTGTGCTATTGCTCCTCGCACCTCAGGGAGCGGGGAGGAGCGGTGAAGGTCAGGCCTTCTCGGCCTTCGCCTTCTCCTGCATCGACGACCGGGCCGGGTTGGCCTGGTCGTCGGCCTTCGGGTCCGACTCGTCCTTCTTCTCGGTCACGCCCGACTTGATGCGGGCACCGATGTCGGGATCGACGCGGTGCCAGTACTCGAACGCGCGCTGCAGCACTGGATCGGACACACCGTTGAGGAGGTGGCCGACGACGTTGTCGACGAACCGCTCTCGCGCGTTGTCGTCGAACACCTCGCGGACCAGCGTCCCCGCCTGACCCCAGTCGTCGTCCTCGGGATGGTCGACGTAGGCGCTGCGCAGGATCTCACCGTTGGCGGCCCACTGTGGTTCGCCCTGACCGGGATACAGCGCCGACGGACCGCCCTTGGAGTTGGGTGCGTAGACCGGGTCGGTGACGTTGTGGATGCGCATCGCGCCGTCCTTGGAGTACGAGTGGACCTCGTTCTTCGGTGCGTTGACCGGGATCTGCTTGTAGTTGCCGCCAAGACGGTGACGGTGGGCGTCGGCGTAGGAGAAGACGCGCCCCAACAACATCCGGTCGGGGCTGAACCCGATGCCGGGCACCACGTTGTTCGGCTCGAAGGCCACCTGCTCGATCTGCGTGTGGTGATCTACCGGGTTGGTGTGCAGCGTCATCTTGCCGACGTCGATCAGCGGGTAGTCGCCGTGCGGCCAGACCTTGGTCAGGTCGAACGGGTTGAACCGGTAGTTCACCGCGTCGTCGAACGGCATGAGCTGCACCTTGAGGGTCCAGCTCGGATGGTTGCCGGCGGCGATGTTCTCGAACAGGTCCCGGGTGTGGAAATCGGTGTCGGCCGCAGCCATCTGGTCGGCCTCGTGCTGCGTCAGGTGCTCGACGCCCTGGTCGGACTTGAAATGGTATTTGACCCAGTGCTTCACGCCTTCGGCGTTGACCCACAGATACGTGTGCGAGCTGTAGCCGTTCATGTGGCGCCACGTCTTCGGGATGCCTCGATCACCCATCAGCCAGGTGACCTGGTGGGCGGACTCAGGCGACAGCGTCCAGAAGTCCCACTGCATGTCATGGTCGCGAAGGTTGTTGTCCTGCCGACGTTTCTGGGAGCGGATGAAGTGCTGGAACTTCATCGGGTCCTTCACGAAGAAGATCGGCGTGTTGTTGCCGACCATGTCGTAGATGCCCTCGGACGTGTAGAACTTCAGCGCGAAACCGCGCGGGTCACGCCAGGTGTCGGGGCTGCCGCGTTCGCCGGCCACCGTCGAGAACCGTGCCACCATCTCCGTCTTCACGCCGGGCTGGAACAGTGCGGCGCTGGTGTAGGCCGAAACGTCCTCGGTGGTCTCGAACGTCCCGAAAGCGCCGCTGCCCTTGGCATGTGGCTGTCGCTCGGGGATACGTTCGCGGTTGAACTGGGCCATCTGCTCGATCAGGTAGTGATCGTGCAGGACGATCGGTCCTCCGGCGCCCACCGTCAGAGAGTGTTCGTCACTCCCGGCAGGCGCGCCCGAGTCCCGGGTTGTGTAGAGCGAATCGTCGGACATATCGCCTCCAAGAGGTCGTCGTATCCGTGCATGAAAAAACGCGACCCGAGGGCTGCAGGTCTGCCCCGCCGATCCTACGCCGAACCGGCCACCCGTCAGGGCTACTCGTCCGCGGCGATGCCGAATTCGCGGAGCACCGCTTCGGTGTGTTCGCCGAGTGCGGGTACCGGGCCCATCGCGAGTTCGATGTCGTCGAAGGTCATCGGTGGCAGCACGGCTTTGATCGGGCCGACTTCGGTGTCGACGTCGCGCCAGCGGTCGCGTTCGCTGAGTTGGGGATGCTCAACCACGGCCTCGAGGTCGCGGATCTCGGCGGCGGGCACACCCGCGTCGGCGAGGCGGCGGTCGAGTTCTGCGGTGGTGAACCGTTTGGTCTCCGCCGCGATGACGGCGTCGACCTCCGCCCGGCGGGACACGCGATCGATGTTGGTCTCGTACCGGGGGTCCTCGGCGAGGTCGGGGCGGTCGAGCACGACGCGGGTCAGCGTGTCCCACCCACGGTCGTTCTGGACTCCGATGAGGATGGTCCCGTCCTGGGTGGGGTACTTGTCGTACGGCACGATCGCCGCGTGGCCGAGGCCGACGCGGGCGATCTGTTTGCCGCCGTAGAGCCGCATGTACATCGCGTGACCCATCCACTCGACCGTGGCGTCGAACATCGACACCGCCACCCGTGCGCCGACCCCGGTGGTGGCGCGGCGGAACAGTGCCGACAGCACGGAGGTGAGGGCGTACATCCCGGCGGCGATATCGGAGGACGGGATGCCGGTCTTGGTCATGTCCTCGGGCGTCCCGGTCACCGAGATCAGCCCGGTCTCGGCCTGAACCAGCATGTCGTAGGCCTTGCGGTCCCGGAACGGGCCGGCGTCACCGTATCCGGACATGTCGACGACGATCAGCTCCGGATGATCGGCGCGGAGGACGTCGGCGCCGAGTCCGAGGCGGGCGGCGGCGCCGGGAGCCAGGTTCTGCAGGAAGACGTCGGCCCCCGCAATCAAGGTCTTGATCGCGTCGCGGCCGGATTCGCTCTTGAGGTCGAGTTCGACCGATTCCTTGCCGCGGTTCAGCCAGACGAAATGCGTACCCGCGCCGCCACGTACGGCCGAGTCGTACTGCCGGGCGAAGTCCCCTTCGCCCACGCGCTCGACCTTGATGACCCGCGCACCCAGGTCGGCCAGATGCCGGGTGGCCAGGGGGGCGGCGACGGCCTGCTCGAGGGCGACGACGGTGATCCCCTCCAGCGGCAGCAGGGCCGAGTCCGACGGGGGCGACTGGTCCGATATCACCGGCCCAGGATCCCTTGCGGTCGTCGGGTTCGTCAACGCGACCGAAGATAACCCGAACATCGGTGTTCGAGTTGTGTTAACTTGAACACAGCTGTACGAGATACTCGGTGAAGGAGCCGTCATGGCCGAGACCCCGACACGTAGTCAGCGTGCGGACGCCCGCAGGAACGTCGAGGCGATCCTCGACGCCGCGGTCCGCGTACTCGCCCGCGATCCCGATGCCTCGGTCGCCGTCATCGCCAGGGAGGCCGGCGTCGGACGCGTGACCCTGTACGGGCATTTCCAGAACCGCGTCGCGCTGCTGTCGGCCGTCGTCGACCGTGCGCTGAACGAGACCACCGCGGCGATCACCGAGGCACGGCTCGAGGAGGGCGAACCGTTCGATGCGCTGGCCCGGCTCGTCGTCGCCACGTGGTCGGTGACCCACCGTCACGGCGCGCTCGTGGTCGCGGCTCAGCGATCGCTGCCGCAGGATGCGCTGACGTCGGTCCACGCCGCACCGATGGCCGCAGCGGAAACACTGTTCGAGCGGGGCCAGAGATCGGGCGTGTTCCGCGACGACATCTCCGCCGCGTGGCTGGTCGCCTTGCTGCACAACGTGACCCACGGTGCGTCGACCGCGGTACACGACGGCCAGCTCGACGCCGTCGAGGCGCCGCGGCTGATCCTCGCGACGATGGCCGGGACCGTCACCCCGCCCGGGACGCCGGTTCCGTCGGCACTCGATCACGCAGTCGGTGGTGTGTCGTGAGCGCCGGACCACGAGGGGTGGTCCGGCGCTCGGTGGGTGTGGCGGCCTGGACCGCGGTCACGATCCTGGTGGCGACCGGCGTGTTGGTGGCGGTGGGCCTACCTTCGGCGAAACATGCTGCATCGCAGGTGTATCCGGAGGCTTCGGGCCTGCCTGCGACTGTGTCGATGGCGTCCGAGCGGGCGCCGAAGTTCCGTCCCGACCGCCCGACTGTCGCGATCCTGCTGGCCGCGGAGGGAACCAACGTCGCCGATTCGCTTGCGCCCTATGAGGTCTTCGCCCGGTCCGGTGCGGTGAACGTCTTCCTGGTCGCCCAGAAGTCAGAGCCCATCACACTCGGCGGCGGGTTGACCGTGCTGCCCAAGCACACGTTCGCCGAGATCGACACGATGACCGGCGGCGGACCCGACGTCGTCGTCGTCCCACAGCTGCACGGGAACATCGACGACGAGATCCGCTGGGTGACAGAAATCTTCGAACGGAAACCGGAATCGCTCGTCATGAGTGTCTGCGTGGGGGCGGAATACCTCGCAGCGGCCGGAATGCTCGACGGGCGACGGGCGACCACACACTGGCTCAAGCTGATCGGTGTGCGCCGCGACCATCGGCAAGTCGACTGGGTCGACGGCGTGCGGTTCGTCGAGGACGGGCGAATCATGACCACGGCGGGGGTGCTCTCCGGGATCGACGGTGCGATGCGCGTGGTCGAACGCCTCGGTGCCGGGGACCAGTTACGTCGGATCGCCGACGAGATCCACTGGAAGGGATACGGTTCGGGCGCACCGGTGGAGATCGACACGACGGGGCTGGGTCCCGCTGATCTCCCGTTCGCCCTCAGCGCCGCCTATCGATGGGATCGCCCACACAACACTGTGTTGGTGACCGACGGGGTGGGCGAGATCGAGTTGGCTTCCACCTATCGGCCGTACACCGAGCTGTCCTGGCTCGCGACGATGACCACGTCGACCGTCGACGGGCAGCCCGTCGTCTCGCAACACGGTGTCACCGTCGTGCCAGAGGCGGCGGCGGATGAGGCCGGGCAGGTGGACCGGCTGCTCGTGCCCGGCGACGAGGCCGCCCGCACGCGGATCGCCGAAGCCGCTCCGTCCGGGCCCGACCCGACGTACCTGCACTCCGGCGACCGTTTCGCCTTCGAGCCGGTCATCGACGACATCGCGGTCCACTACGACCGCGCGACGGCGACCTGGGTGGCCAAGAGTCTGCAGTATCCAGTAGACGATCCGGGGTCCGGTCGAGATGGGGTGTCGTCGTGGCCCTGGGCCCAGACGGCGATCGCGGCCGCCTTGGTGGCGGCCGCGATCGGTCTCGTTCAGTTGTCCCGCGTCACGATCGGCGCTGTGCGACGTCGCGGGCGGGAGTCATGACCTGCGGTCGACGGGCTCCACGGCCGGGTCGGCGAGCGCCCGCCGGTCGAGGTCGGCGTCGACACCGGAGTCGACGACCGTCTCGCCGGCGATGACCTGTGCGAACTCCTCGTCGGTCGTCGCCGCGGTCGCCTCGGCTGCGAGTCGCTGCTCTTCACCGGTCAGGGTGTTGAGGGCGACCTCCTTGATGAACAGCACTGCGACCGTGCCGACGATCGCCATCGCCATCGAGACCAGGAAGATCCGGGCCGTGCCGTCCCCGTACGCGCCGCGAACGATCGCCGCGATGGGTGCGGGCAGTTCGTTGAGGTTCGACAGGCCCGCACCGCCGGAGCCGGGCTGGGTGATGCCGATCGCACGCAGGCCCTGACCGATGAGGTCGGTGACGTGGTTCGACAGCACCGCTCCGAGCACGGAGACGCCGGCCGCGCCACCGAGTGAGCGGAAGAAGGTCACGGTCGAGGTGGCCGCGCCGAGGTTCTTCGGCTCCACGGTGTTCTGCACCGCGAGCACCAGGTTCTGCATGGTCATACCCATGCCGAGTCCCAGGGCGAACAGGTAACCGCTGAGGACCGCCATGTTGGTGTGGGCGTCGATCGTCGCCAGGAGCCCGAAGCCGATCGCCATCACGATCGAACCGGCGAGCAGGTAGTTCTTCCAGCGGCCGTACTTGGCGATGAGGCGTCCGGAGAGGGTCGCCGAGACCACCGAGCCGAAGACCATCGGGAGGGTCAGCAGGCCGGCTGCGGTGGGCGAGTAACCGCGAGCGATCTGGAAGTACTGGCCCAAGAACACCGCGCCACCGAACAGGGCCACGCCGACCGCGATGCTGGCGATGGTCGCGAGGGTGGTCGTACGTTCCTTGAACAGGTGCAGCGGGATGATCGGGTCCTTGGCCCTGGACTCGGCCCAGATCGCGACGGCGAGCAGTGCGAGCCCGAGGGCGACCAGACCGAACGACGCGGCCGAGACCCAGTCGAAGTTCTTGCCGGCGAGGGTGACCCAGATGAGGATGACGCTGACGCCGCCCGAGATCAGCAGGGCGCCGGCGTAGTCGATGTAGACCTTGCGCCGGACGACCGGGAGGTTCAGGGTGCGCTGCACGACGATCATCGCGATGACGGCCAGCGGGACGCACACGTAGAACGTCCAGCGCCAACCGAGCCAGCTCGTGTCGACGATGACGCCGCCCATCAGCGGTCCGGCGACGGTCGCGATCGACATGACGCCGGCGATGGCTCCCTGGTAGCGGCCGCGCTCACGCGGGCTGAACATCGACGCGATGACGATCATGACCAGCGACTGCATGCCGCCGAGGCCGAGGCCCTGGATCACGCGGAAGCCGATCAGCATCGAGACCGACGTCGACAGACCGGCGAGCATCGAGCCGATCGTGAACACGCCCAGCGACAGCTGGACGAGGAGCTTCTTGCTGAAGACGTCGGACAGCTTGCCCCAGATCGGGGTGGCGGCTGTCGAGGCGAGCAGGGTCGCCGTGACGACCCAGGTGTACTGATCCTGGGTGCCGTGAAGCTGGGTGATGATCGTCGGCAGCGCGTTCGACACGATCGTGGCCGACGTCAGGGCGACGAACATGCCGAGCAGCAGACCGATCAGCGCGTTGATGCGCTGCTTGTGGGTCATCGGTGCGTCGACGGGTTCCACGTGTGGTGGGGACGTTGTCATACGGGGGTACCTCCGGGGTCGAGCGTGCGCCGTGTGGACGGAGCCGGATGGCGGCGACCACAGATCGTCGACGAAAAGGGCTCGTCGACCTCGTGGACACAGGTGCCGGGAAAGGGCTGGTGGAAACGGGGGTCCGGCATGCGCCGCCGCCCGTTTAGTTGAATGCTGCAACTATAGGGCGTGAAAGGTGTAACGCGCAACTAACCGAGTTATTCCCCGGGTGCCCGGGACTTTGGTGCCTGCCCGACCCGTGGTCGACGTCAGGACTCAGGGTCGGCGGAGGACTCCGGGTCGACGGTCGGATCGTTGGTCGCCTCGCCGAGGCGATGGAGCAGGCGCGTGAGGGTTCGGATGTCCTCGGGGTCCCACTGGGCCAGGCGGGCGCGCCACTCGGCGACCGCCGAGGCGAGGACGGCGTCGACCCGTTCGCGCCCGTGATCGGTCAACGTGACGACGCGGGCCCGCGCGTCACGAGGGTCGGGGTGCCGCTCGGCCAGCCCGAGGCGCACGACCGCGTCGATCTGCCGCGTGACCGTCGACTTCTCCATGCCGACGGCGCTGACCAGGTCGGACATCGGCATCGAGTTGTGGCGGGCAAGCACCGAGATGAGTGGATAGCACGACGGATCGAGGCGGGAGTCGATCTCGCGAGCACGCAGACGCGTCCGGATGCGGCCGCGGCGCCAGAAGTCGGTCAGCTCGGCTTCGAGGCCCCCGATGGCGTCGGGATCGATCGGGGCCGGGGTTGCGCCGGGGGTCGGATCCGAGCTCATGTCGCGGAGTCCTTTCGCCGAATCGCTGTGCCGAGTCGCGGTCAGACTACCGACCGCAACGTGCTCGGGCACACGCAGCCATGTCTGATTTGCCGCGATCTACCCGCGGACGGGCCGGTCGCGTGGAGTGTGGCCTGCGTCAACCTCTTTGGAGACGGCCTCCCCGATGGTGCACGATCGAAGAGTGAGCACGACTGAACGCACCACCCCGAACGCCGCCGAGTACGTCAAGTACTGCTACTGGGCGCCCCTGCCGAAGTCGATGACCGCGTGGGTCGAGAACGACCTCGCAGGGCCGGGGGCCTCGGCGCGCATGGTCGTGCGCTGGGCGATCCCGTGCATCATCATCCTGCTCCCGATGCTCTTCGTCCCGGCGGACTGGGGCGTCCGGTTCACCATGACCGCGCCGATCCTCATCGCCTATCTCTTCTTCTCGATCGCGCTGAACCGCGTCTACCGCCGGCACCGGCTGGCCCAGCACGGGCTCAACCCCGACCTGGTCAACCGGCTCGAGCGCGAGAAGAACTCCGACCTCTACGACGAGTACCACCGCAAGTACCGCGGCGAGAATCGTCGTCGCTGATTCCGGCTCTCACGCCGCCGGTGGGGTGACCGGCGACCTCAGTCGATGATCCCCGGGAGGCAGAGGCTACCGGTGCATTCGGGGGCCGATGGTCCCGCGCCCGCAGTCGCCGGTGTCGCCGTCGGGGCTTCGTTCGGAAACTCGTCGGTGGGTAGGAACGGTGCGGTGCCCCAGGTGCTGCGTCCAGATGTGGAATCCGGGGCGGTGCATCCCCAGAAGAGCTGATAGTTGCCGTCGGGGAGTGTTCGCTCCGGCCAGGTGTACGAGCCGGCCCCCGCCACCTCGTGTTGACCTGACGCGAGGAAGCTCGAGTCGGTGCCCGGTTGCTCACCGGCGGGGTGATCTACCCAGTTCTGCAGAGTGCAGGTTGAGTGCCGAAGGCCGCCACTCGATCTGCACTGCAGCGTCGACGCCCAGTGGGCGGGTCATCCCAACTGTGAACACGGGCAACAGAATCGACGCGCGTCACCCGGCCACGGCGTGCACCCCTCAGTACGCCGTGACCGAGGCGACGCATCAGAAGAGCGGGCCGGATCCGCGGCCCTGCTCGGAAAGACCGGCCCCGGTCGATCGTCTTGTGTGGGTCTGTGGTGCAGACCCGCCTGCCATTGATTCAGTCATATGACTGAGGATCTGTCAAGCCGCACAGGCCGCTGGTCAGGACGAGGACCGAAATCCGTTGTAGCCCTTGACAGGGCTGTGTTCATGCCGAATTCTGCTTCGGGCGGCTGCAATTCGCAGGCGTCGACTTCTCCCTCTCGCGGTCGAGAGTGCCGTGAGTTCCCTCAGTGCATGCGTGTGCGGGATCTTCTCGTGCACCGACGACAGGAGATCCATGACCGGGGCGTTACCGACCAGACGTACCTTCCTCAAGGCCGCGGCGGTCACCGCGGCCGGCGCTGCGAGCGCGGTTGCTGTGTCCGCGAACGGAACTGCGGCGTCGGCGGCGCCGGCCCGCCGAGTCCGGCGCACTCGAGAAGAACATCGGGTGGTGGTCGTCGGCTCGGGTTTCGGCGGAGGCGTCTCCGCCCTCCGTCTCGCGCAGGCCGGTGTGCCGGTCCTGATGCTCGAGCGGGGCAAGCGGTGGCCGACCGGGCCGAACTCGGAGACCTTCCCGCGGGCGCTGAACCCCGACAAGCGCATGCTGTGGCACGAGTCCACCCCGAATCTGTTCGGCAAGCCGCTGAGCGTCGAACCTTATGTGGGATTGTTCGAATCGGTTGCGGGAGCGAACATGACGGCGCTGTGTCCCGCGGGGCTCGGCGGCGGATCGCTGGTCTATCAGGGAATGACACTGCAACCGAGCGAGGCGGTCTTCAACGAGCAATTCCCCAACGCTCTCGACTGGGAGCTGATGAACCGCGTGCACTATCCGCGGGTCGCGAAGATGCTCAAGGTCGCGGTCGCGCCCGACTCGGTCGTGCGGTCGCCGCAGTACCTGGCGCCGCGACAGTTCGCGAAACGGGTTCGGGCCGTGGGGCTCCCGTTGCAGAAGATTCCGATGCCCATCGACTGGGGATACGCTGAGGCGGAACTCCGCGGTGAGATGAAGCCGTCGTACACCAACGGTGACGGTGCCATCGGTGTGAACAACGGCGGCAAGCACAGCGTCGACGTCACCTACATCAAGCAGGCCGAGGCGACCGGGCTCGTGACCGTGCGGACACTGCACACCGTCCGGCAGGTCGGCAGGCGCGAGGACGGCAAGTGGTACCTCGACGTCGAACGCACCGACGAGACCGGAAAGGTGCTGGAACACAAGGAGATCATCACCCAGACGCTCATCATGGCGGCGGGCAGTGTGAACACCACCAAATTGCTCGTGCGCGCCCGCGAGGCGGGCACGATCACCGACCTGCCCGACGACCTCGGTCGAGGCTGGGGGACCAACGCCGACCGCATCTACACGTGGACGAGCCCGAGCACCGACTTCGGCACGGTGCAGGGCGGTCCGGTCGTGTACGGCAGTCCCAACTGGAGCGACCCGAAGAGTGCGTTCACCGTCGTCCAGGCATCGATCCCCCCGATGCCGGTCTCCGCCAGAACCACGATGCTGGTCGGCTTCGGTGTCAGCCCGGGACGCGGCGTCATCTCCTACGACTCGACGGCCGGCGACGCGATCATCAAGTGGCCGCACGAGGGCGACTCGGAGATCCAGACCAAACACATCGACGGCGCGGTCCGGAAGATCGCCGGACCCGACGCGATCCTCACCGACACCAACGCCTTCTTCCCGTCGACCTGGCATGCACTCGGCGGCGCCAACATGGGTACGGTCTGCGACCTCGAGGGGCGGGTCAAGGGACAGCCCGGACTCTACGTTCTCGACGGTGCGCTCATGCCGGGCACGACCGCGGCGTGCAACCCGTCGATGACCATCGCCGCGGTCGCCGAACGCGCGCTCGACCGCATCGTCGCCAAAGACGTGGGGGTCACGGTCTGACCCTTCGTGGCTCGCTTCGCTCGCACCTCAGGGAGCGTCGGGTGGCTCGCTTCGCTCGCACCTCAGGGAGCGTCGGGTGGCTCGCTTCGCTCGCACCTCAGGGAGCGGCGGGGTGGCGCCTGAGATCCGCCCCTGGAGTCCGCCCTCCAGCGCCCGTCCGATGACACCATGTCCGCGACGTCGCTGCGCAGGGCGTATTTCGGGGGTGGTTCTCAGCAGCGGTTCACACTGCGGCCTCAGGGGGCGGCGGTGGTCGGGGCGAGCCACATCCCGGTGAGGGCGTCGACGACGATCTCGCACTGCTGCTGCCAGGGCGTGACCGGGTGATCACGGGACTCGGCGGCGCGCTCGATGTCGGCCAGCGTGTTCACGATGATGTGGCGCGTCATGTTGTTGCGCATCTCGAGGACGGGAGCGGGAAACTCCGGCAGTGCGCCGTACAAGCCCTCGAGGATTGCCAGCAGCGGCTCGGACTCGCCCATCTTCTCGTACAACAGGATGGTGGTCGCCGGGTCGCTGGACACGTTCGCGAAAAACCGGGCGAAGTAGGTTGGCGAACCGAGCCCGCCGAGATACTCGATCTCGGGGCACACCAGGCAACGGATCCAGTCGCGGACCTCCGGGTCCGACGCGATCGCGTCGAGTGCCTTCTGACGCAGTCGATCGATGGTGGCGTTGTGTTTGTCGAGGGTGGCCCGGATCAGGTCGTCCTTGGAACCGAAGTGATGTCCGACCGCGTAGTTGTTGCCTTGACCGGCAGCTTTGCTGATCTGCCTGCTGGAGACCGCGGACACGCCGTGTAGCGCGATCAACTCCTCCGCCGCGCCGATCAGCGCCAGGCGGGTACGGGCAGACTGCTCGGTCTTCCCATCGGTCATGGGTAGATGATGCCCTACCGTGGTCGTCGTCCGGCGCCGGGATCGCGACCTGTCACCGCCGCATTCGACGCGCGCGCCGACCTTCGCGGAGGGACCGGGTTTGCGTCGGTCAGGCCACCCGGTCCTAAGGTGGATCGACTGTACTCAAATGAATCCGGTCCGCGTTCTGATGCGGAGGGCCGTTCACGACCTGTGTGAGGGGACCTGATGGCGACGACGCCCACGGCCACGACAAGTCTGCGAGAACTGACGCTCCGAGGAGTCATCCTCGGCGGGGTCATCACTCTCGTCTTCACCGCGGCCAACGTCTATCTCGGGCTCAAGGTCGGTCTCACCTTCGCCACCGCCATCCCGGCGGCGGTGATCTCGATGAGCATCCTGCGGTACTTCGCCAACCACTCGGTGGTGGAGAACAACATCGTTCAGACGATCGCGTCCGCGGCCGGCACATTGTCGGCGATCATCTTCGTGATCCCCGGTCTGGTGATGATCGGGTGGTGGACGGGATTCCCGTACTGGATCACGGTCGCCGTCTGCGCGATCGGCGGCATCCTCGGCGTCATGTACTCGATCCCGCTGCGCCGGGCGCTGGTCACGGGATCGGACCTGCCCTACCCCGAAGGCGTTGCGGCAGCCGAGGTCCTGAAGGTCGGTGACTCGGCCGGCGGTGCCACGGAGAACAAGGCCGGGTTGCGCACCATCGTCATCGGTTCGATCGCCTCGGCGGGATTCGCCCTGCTGACGAAGCTGAAGGTCCTGAGCGACTCGATCGCCACAACCATCAAGATCGGCGCGGGCGGCACCCTGTTCACCGCCGGACTGTCGATGTCGCTCATCGGCATCGGGCACCTCGTCGGCGTCACCGTCGGTGTGGCGATGCTCGTCGGCCTGCTCATCTCCTACGGTGTGCTGCTGCCGATCCAGAGCCAGAACCAGGGTGAGGCCGGGGAGTCGCTCAGCGACGTGGTCTCGGGGGTCTTCGCCAACGACGTCCGCCTCATCGGTGCGGGCGCCATCGCGATCGCCGCGATCTGGACCCTGATCAAGGTCATGGGCCCGATCGTCCGCGGGATCAAGGGTTCACTCGCCTCGTCGCGGTCACGGCGCGAGGGCCAGACCGTGGACATCACCGAGCGCGACATCCCCTTCAACATCGTCGGCGGCAGCATTCTGGTGCTGCTCATCCCGATCGGTCTGCTGTTGTGGGACTTCGTGCACGACACCGTCCTCGAGGGCAGCGCCGCCGGGATCATCGCGGTGAGCATCGTGTTCGTCTTCGTCATCGGTCTCGCAGTGGCGGCGGTCTGCGGCTACATGGCCGGCCTCATCGGCTCGTCGAACTCCCCGATCTCCGGCGTCGGCATCCTGGTGGTCCTCATCGCCGCGATCCTCATCAAGGCGACCTTCGGCGGCGCCGACTCCTCCCAGACCGACGCCCTGATCGCCTACACACTGTTCACGGCCGCGGTGGTCTTCGGCGTCGCGACGATCTCCAACGACAACCTGCAGGACCTCAAGACCGGTCAGCTGGTCGGCGCGACCCCGTGGAAACAGCAGGTGGCGTTGGTGATCGGTGTGCTTTTCGGTTCGGCCATCATTCCGCCGATCCTCGGCCTCATGTACGACGTGTTCGGCTTCGTCGGCGCCCCCGGTGCCGGCCCCGACGCACTGGCCGCACCGCAGGCGGGCCTGCTGTCCACCCTCGCCAAGGGTGTGCTCGGCGCCGATCTCAACTGGGGCCTCATCGGACTCGGCGCCCTCATCGGCGCGGTCGTCATCCTCATCGACGAACTGCTGGGTCGTGCGGGCAAATTCCGGCTGCCGCCGCTCGCGGTGGGCATGGGCATGTACCTGCCGATGTCGGTCACCCTCATCATCCCGGTGGGCGCCTTCCTCGGGCACTTCTACAACCGCTGGGCCGAACGCAGCGGCGGCGCAGTCGAACACAAGAAGCGCATGGGTGTGCTGCTCGCGACCGGCCTGATCGTCGGTGAGGCACTCTTCGGTGTGGTCTTCGCGGGCATCGTCGCCGCGACCGGCGACGACTCCGTACTGGCCATCGTCGGCGACGGCTTCGAGACCTGGGCGCAGATTCTCGGGGTCATCGTGTTCGCCGGCGTGATCGCCCTGCTCTACGACCGCATCGCCAAGCTCGCCGCCGCCAGCGGCACCGTCCCCGACACGGCTGTCGCCGGCGCCGACGACGCCCCCAAGACCGACCCGAAGGGCTGAGGCCCGAGGAGTCAGCCTCGGCGGATCAGACTGCCGCCGAGGCGCATTCGCCGATCGCGGTGTCGAGGATGTCGAGACCGGTGCGAATCTCCTCGTCGGAGGCGGTCAGCGGGGGTGCGATGCGGAAGATCCCGCCCATGCCCGGCAGCTGGACGACGTTCATGTGGAGTCCGAGCTCGAAACACCGTGCGGTCACGGCCGATCCGAGCCGGTCGGCGCCCTGCTTCGTCGCGCGGTCGGTGACGAGCTCGATGCCCTGCATGAGCCCGCGGCCGCGCACGTCGCCCACGCAGTCGTGGCGGTCCTGTAGTTCGAGCAGTCCGGCGCGCAGGACCGAACCGGCCTGCGCTGCGCGGGTGTCCAGACCGTCGCGTTGCAGTACATCGAGCACGGTCACGCCGACCGCCGCCACCAGCGGGTCGGACACGTGGGTGGTGAAGAAGAGGTAGCCGCGTTCGTGGGCGGCCTGCTCGATCTCGGTGGAGGTGATGACCGCGGCGAGCGGGAGTCCCGCACCGAGCGTCTTCGACAGGGTGAGGATGTCGGGCACGATGCCGTCGCGTTCGAAGGCGTACCAGGAACCGGTGCGGCACAGGCCGGTCTGCGCCTCGTCGACGATGAGCAGCATCCCGCGTTCCTCGCACTTGCGTTTCAGCGCGGCGAAATAACCGGCCGGCGGCTCGATCACACCGCCCGAGGACAGGATCGGTTCGACGATGCACGCCGCGAGGGATCCGGTCGACTGGGCGTCGATGAGCTCGAAGCCGAAGTCGAGCTGCCGCTGCCAGTCGAGGGTGCCGTCGGCGTTGGTGAAGTCGGGACGGTAGGGATTGGGCGTCGGCAACGCGAAGTTGCCGGGTGCGACCGGTCCGTAGCCGGTGCGGCCCGCGCTGTAGGTCGAAGCCGCCGCGGCATGCGTCATGCCGTGCCAGGATCGCGCGAAGGACACGATCTCGTGCTTGCCGGTGACGAGCTTCGCCATGCGGATGGCGGCCTCGTTGGACTCGGCGCCGGTGCTCAGCAGGAGCACCTTGTCGAGTGCGTCGGGCAGCGTGTCCGACAGGCGGGACGAGAGGTCCAGCACCGGAGGCGAGATCATCCCGCTGAACAGGTGATCGAGCTCGCCGATCTGCCGGGTGACGGTCGAGACGATGTCGGGGTGTGAATGCCCGAGGATCGCCGACATCTGTCCTGAGGTGAAGTCGAGAAGGGGTCGTCCGTCTGCGGTGTGAACCCAGCTGCCCGACGCCCGGACGATCAGCTCCGGCGCGAACTGGCCGCCGTAGCGGACGAGATTACGGGTGTCGACGCCGGTGGTGCCGGTGATGCCGGCGGGCTGCGTGGTCATGACAGACACCGTACGAGCGACAGCGGCGCCGCGCGCACCCAGACCGGGCCATGGTGACCTCGCACACCGCGACGGCGAGTCGCCGAATATCGTGTGCTGTGCAGTCGGTTTCCTCCGAAGAACCAGGAGACACCATGGCAGTCGAGCAACCGTTGGGTGCGGCGATCGAGGACTACCTCGCGGGCGCCGAACACTATCTGGCCCTGGTCGCGCAGGTGGGCCCGCAGCAGTGGGAGGAGCCGGGACTGGGGGACTGGTCGGTGCGCTCCCTCGTCGGACACACGAGCCGCTCCCTGACTACGGTCGCCGACTATCTCGCCGAACCCGAACCGGACGTCGTCGACATCGATTCGGTGGCAGGTTATCACGCCCGTATCCAGGGGCTGGCGTCCTCACCGGAGGTGACCGCGCGCGGCGTCGCCGCCGGGGTCGACCTCGGCGACGACCCGCTACGGGCGGCGACCGAACGCCGGGACCGCGCGGTCGCGGCGATCACCGGGATCGGGGATCGGCGGGTGGCGACCCCGTGGGGCGCAATCCTGTTGTCCCACTATCTACCGACGAGAACCTTCGAACTGGCCGTTCACGGCCTCGACATCGCCCGCGCCAGCGGATCGTCGTCGACGCTGCCAGGGAACGTGCTCGCCTCGGCCCTGGCCACGGCGGTGGAGGCCGCCGAGCTGACCGGCCAGGGCGAGCAGGCGTTGCTGATCCTCACCGGACGCGAACAGGGGCCGATCTCGGTGGTGTGACCCTCAGCCGGGGACGCGGCTGTGGGCGAACTCGGCCACGATCGCGGCGTTGAACGCCGGCAGGTCGTCGGGCTTACGGCTGGTGATCAGCACGCTGTCGCCGCCTCGACACGTGACGACCTCCTCGTCGACCCAGTTGCCGCCGGCGTTGATGACGTCGGTCTTGATGCTCGGGAACGAGGTGAGGGTGCGGCCGCGTACGACATCGGCCTCGATGAGGGTCCACGGAGCGTGACAGATCGCGGCGACGGGCTTGCCTGCCTCGAAGAAGCCGCGCACGAAACGCACGGCCGGCGCGGAGGCGCGCAGGAAGTCGGGGTTGGCGACGCCGCCCGGGAGGACCAGGGCGTCGAAGTCGGCGATGCGGGCGTCCTCGAGAGTCCTGTCGACGGGAAAGGTGTCGGCCTTGTCGAGGTGATCGAACGCCTGGACCGTGCCGGCGTCGGTGGAGACGAGCACCGGCTTCCCACCGCAGGCCTCGATGGACTTCCAGGGTTCGGTGAGCTCCACCTGCTCGGCGCCCTCGGTGGCCACCAGGAATGCGACGGTGACGTTGTTGAGTTCTTCGGCCATGGTGTCTCCTCCTCGTATGCACAGGCGGGGTCGGGGGTGCTCCGTCGTGCGGGCTGATCGATCCGACCGCGTCTTGGTCGCAGGCACACGGCGTAGGCCGCGTCGCCTGTATCGGACATACCCACCCACGCTCGGCCCCAACCGTGACGCGCGTCGGCTCACCGTGTTGAATGGCCAGCGATCACGGCTCCGCGGGGGCGGATGAGGTGAAAGGGGAACCTGTCATGGCCGGTCTCGACGGCGTCGCGAAGCTGCTGCATCTGGCTCGCGGTGGGGAGGTCGGCGAACCCCACGAAACCCCGAACACCGTGCTCGAAGACGCGCCACATCGGCAGTTGCGGCGCTACGGCAGCGTCGAGCAGCTGACGTCGGCCCGCCGGACGTCGCAGCGGCCGGTGCTGCTCGTCCCGCCGCTGGCGGTGTCCACGGACTGCTACGACCTCGCATCCGGACTCAGCGTGGTGGAGTACCTGCGGTCCACGGGCCGGGTGCCCTACGTGCTCGACTTCGGGGACATGACCCGCGACGACCGGCACCTCGGGTTCGCCGACTTCTTCGCCGACATCGTCCCCGGCGCGATCGCTGCGACCCTGGCGGACTTCGACGAGGGGTCATCGGGCGGCGGCGGTGTGGACCTGCTCAGCTGGAGTCTCGGCGGCACCATCTCGTTCCTGACCGTCGCCGCCGACCCGGCTCTGCCGGTGCGGTCCATCACCGCGGTCGGTACCCCGCTGGACTATGACCGCGTCCCGCCGTACCCGCTGGTGAAGACGCTGATGCGGCCCCTCGGGCCCAAACCGGTGTCCCTCGTGCTGCGGGCTCTGGGCGGTATCCCGGCCCTTCTCGTGCGTACCGCCTACCGCGGTACCGCCTGGCAGCGCGAGCTCAAGAAACCCGGCTACATCATCCGCAACGCCGACGACACCGAGGCGTTGACGAGGATGAAGGCCATCGACCGCTTCCAGGACACGATGCCCGGTTACCCCGGCAAGGCGTCCGAGGAGATGTGGGAGAAGTTCATCATGCACGGCGACCTGGCCCGCGGCGTGCTGACCTTCGACGACGTCACGGTCGAGTTGTCGAAGGTCGCGGTGCCGGTGCAGCTGTTCGGCAGCCACCGCGACGCCATCGTCAGCTGGGAGGCCGCCCACCACGGCGTCGACCTGTTCACCGGGTCACCGCGGGTCGAGTTCACCACCGTGGAGACCAGCCATCTCGGGCTCATCGCCGGATCGGCCGCCGTCGAACAGACGTGGCCGCGGATCGACGAGTTCCTGTCGAGCCTGGA
>NZ_JALPSY010000018.1:0-99956 GCF_023218005.1 Gordonia sp. C13 | reverse complement strand
TGGGTGAGCGCGAACGGATTTCGTGAGCGCGCGCGTGGCGTACTACCGGGACGACACTGCGGTGCGCATGACCCGCAGGGCCTCGGCCTCCTCGACGCCTCCGATGGCTCGCGTCAGGAACCCTTGCTGTGATGCGTTCTCGCTCATGCGCTCATCTCTACTCTGGTTCCGATGTCAGACGCGAGGGCGGCGTCGACGAGGAGGCGGGCGATCACGAGATCCTGCAGGCCGATGCCCACGGAGTTGAACAGGGTGATGTCGTCGTCGCTGCTTCGGCCGAGTCGGGGATCGACGATCACGTCCCCAACTCGACGGGGACGGCGTCCTCGGCCAGGTGTCCTTCGGAGACCGCGAGCAGGACGTCCCCCGACTTGGCCAGCGCGGTGGCGCGACTGTCGACGACGAGTCGGCCCGTGCCCATGCCGGACCCGGGCGATCGCGCGGGTGTGCTCGACGGCGAGGGTGCCCGCCCCGAGGAGGCCGAGGGTCGAACTCGTCGGTGCACCTCACCAAAAGCCGCCGACGGGGTGGGGTCTGAGGGCGGACCCGACTTCCCGCTTGCCGATTTTCTTCCCGCGGGCCGGTTTCCTTCCCGCGTGTCAGGTCTGGCCAGCGGGAGGGAGTTGTGCGGGCGGGAAGGAAACCCGCACGCGGGAACTCACTCGAAGAGCCGCTGCCCCCACCACTCGCCGGGCTCGAGGCCGGGCGGGATCGCGAAGTTCGCCGAGCCGTTGGGGATGAGGTACTCGGTCATGGCGTCCTGGCGGGACAGGACCTGCTGCATGGGCACGAACTGTTTGCCGGTGTCGCGGTTGAAGGCGATGAAGAACAGGCCGGCGTCGAGGTGGCCGAAACCGTCGGTGCCGTCGGTGAAGTTGTAGCCGCGGCGGAGGATTCGCACCCCGCCGAGGTTGTCCGGATGTGCCAGCCGGACATGGGCGTTGCGCGCGATGATCGGGGTGCCACCGGAGGTGATCGCGAAGTCGGGGTCGTCGAACTCGCCGGACTTGCCCAGCGGGGCGCCGGATCTCTTGGTGCGTCCGACGATCTGTTCCTGTTCGAAGAGGTTGGCGCGGTCCCACGGTTCGATGTCCATCCGGATCCGCCGGGCGACGAGGTAGGTGCCGCCGGTCATCCACTGCGCCGCCGGGGGATTGTCCTCCGGGGCAACCCAGACCCAGCGATCGAGGAGGTCGGTGTCCTCGGCGCGCAGGTTCGCGGTGCCGTCCTTGAAACCGAACAGGTTTCGAGGGGTGTCCTGGGACTGTGTCGTCGACGACGTGCGGCCGAACCCGAGTTGCGACCAGCGGATGGCCATGACGCCCACCGCCATCCGCGCGAGGTTGCGGATGGCGTGGACGGCGACCTGTGGGTCGTCGGCGCAGGCCTGCACGCAGATGTCCCCGTACGATTTCGAAGGATCGATCTTCTCCGCCGCGAACATCGGCAGATCGACGAGGGCTGGTGGGCGACGGTCGGCGAGACCGAAACGGTCGGGCCGGTCGGGGGCAGACGCGCTGGGGCCGAACAACCCCGGACCGAAGCCGATCGTCAGCGTGAGGTGAGCGGCACTCAGCCCCAACGCTTCTCCGGTGTCGCCGGGCGGGGTGTACTCACCGAGGCCGGTAGCGCCGTCGGGGACGGTCTCCTCACCGCGGGTCATGCGTTCGGCCGCGTCGGTCCAACGCTGCAGCACGGCGATGAGTTCGTCGCGGTTGTCGGTGACGACGTCGAAGCTCGCGAAATGGAGTCGATCCTGTGCGGCGGTGATGATCCCGGCCTGTCGTGGGCCTCGGAACTCGACGACGTGATCGGCCGCCGGCGCCGGCGTGGTGGCACGGCCGACGGCCACCCCGCCCGCGGCGACGAGCAGACCGGCGCCGGTTCCGCCGAGGATCGCACGACGCGACAGACCACGTCGCTTCTTCGTGTGGCCTACGGGTTCGGTGGGCTGCGCGTCGTCGGGGCGGGGGGCCGGATCACTCATTGCTGCAGCACGATTCCCGGGACCTGGGACAGGGTGGCCGAGAGCGCATCGATCTGATTCGACAGTTCCTTGCGCTGCTCGGGGGTGACCTCGGTGTACGACACGTAGCCGTCACCGTCGCGGTAGGAGTTCACCGAGTCGCGCACCGTCGCGAACTGGGCGGTGATCTTGTCCATCAGCGCCGGGTTCTTGGCGGCGATGATCGGCTGCATCGTCGCGATCGCGGTCTCCGAGCCGTCGAGGTTGCCGGCGAAATCCCAGAGGTCGGTGTGCGAGTAGCGGTCTTCCTCACCGTCGACCTTGGTGGCGGCGACCTCGTCGATCAGCGCCTGCGGGCCCTTCACGAACGACAGTGTCTCGAAGTCGAAGTCGGGGGAGTTGACCTCGTCGCGCAGCTTCGTGACGTTGGCGAGCAGGCCGTCGGCGATCTCGGCGATGGCCTGCGGATTGTCGGTCTCCTTCGCGTTCGCGGCATCCGACGGCGTGATCTGGCCCGGTGCGTCGCCGATCTCGTCGGCCTGCGGCGGCCACAGGAACCGCTCGATGCGGTGGAATCCGGTGAACGGCTGGGTGCCGTCCTCGGTGTCGTCCCACCGCATGTCGATGGCGGGGTCGAGATCGGGGAAGGACTCGGCGACCGGTTCGATCCGCTCGTACGGCGTGCGCGCGAGACCGAATTGCGCACGCGCCGCGTCGAGATCGCCCTTCTTGACGCTGTCGACGAACGATGTCGTCTGGGCGTGCAGGGTGTTCAGCTGGTTGCGGACGTACTCGAGGTATTGCGCCTTGGCGGCCGTCACGTCGGCGGGGACGTCGGCCTTCTCCTTGCGCTCGCCGCCGACGTTGAGCTCGGTCCGGATGCCGGTGCCGACCATGCCGGGTTTGCAGGCCACCGTGTAGGTGCCGGGTTCGACGATCTCGACGGTCAGATTGCCGGAGAGTCCGGGCCCGATGTTCTCGACCTCGCCGAGGACGCGGTTGTTGTTCCCGTAGACGTAGAACTCGGTGACCTTGTCGCCGGAGTTGGTGACCGTGAAGTCCACGTTGCCGGTCGTCGCGTCGGTGGTCGCGAGATCACAGGCGTCGGCGGTCGAGGTCACGGCGATCGCGCCCTCGGAGTTGCTCTTCTCGGTACAGCCGGCGAGGAGCACGGGGGCGATCACCACCGCGGCCGCAGCTGCGGCCACCACGGGTCTACGAGTCACTGAGCATTCCTTTCGGGGGTGGGCTCCGCGGGTGCGGTGCTCTCGTCGGGGGTTGTGGTCTTCTGCGCAACGGCCCGATGGCTCGCGCGTTGGCGTCGGAAGAAGATCGTGGTCACGACGACGACGTAGACGATCCAGGCGATCACCTGAAGGACAGTCGGATCGGGTCGCACGTTGAAGATGCCACCGAGGACGGTTCCGTACCAGGACGAGGCGTCGTAGGTTCCGGAGACGTCGAAGGCGATGTTGTCGTGGCCGGGCAGCCAGCCCACCGTCTGCAGCGCGCGGACGCCGTAGGTGAGAATTCCGGCGGCGACGATGATCAGGAACAGGCCTGTGTAAGTGAAGAACACCGAGAGGTTCAGGCGGATGGCGCCGCGGTAGATCAGCACGGTCAACACGATCGCGGCAACGATTCCGACGACGAGGCCGAGCAGCGGCCACAATCCACCGGAGACGCTCTCGGCATACCCGACCATCAGGAGGGCGGTCTCGAAACCCTCACGGCCGACGGCCAGGAACGACAGACCCAGCACCGACGCACCACCGGCGAGGAGCGCCTTCGACATCCCGCTCTTGAGGTCTGCGGAGATGTGGGAGGAGGCCTCGCTCATCCACAGCACCATGAACGTCACGATCGCGACGGCCACCAGCGACGCGACGCCGGCGATCGTCTCGGCCGCGAGCGGCGTCATCGTCGAGGTGCCGAAGTGGATCACGAGGAACACCACGAGCGTCATCGCCACTGCCGCGGCCACGCCCGCCCAGATCCACTTCAGGGCGTCCCGGCGGTCGGTCTTGACGACGAAGGCGACGAGGACCATGACGACGATCCCGGTTTCGAGTCCTTCGCGGAGTCCGATGAGCGCGCTACCGAACATCTGCGTCCAGACCGACGGTCCGTCGGCGGCGGCCAACACGTGTACGCCACTCGAGGCGAGTGCCGTGAGGTGATCCATTCAGTTCGTCCGTCTCTCGGCGCGGCCGGCGCCGATGGTTCTGTAAGGCTAGCCATACAGAGACTAGACCTCGGGCGGGAGGCTGCGTAGGGCACATCGCCCTAGCGGGGGCCTGCGCCGAACCCGACCCCGGATTCGGCGCACGGTGATTTCAACTCCTAGGTCACTGCCGTGCGCGGTATGTCGGGATCGCGGGCAGTTGTGACGACGGCGCGGGCGGCGACCTGCGTCATCATGGGGGCATGCCACGCGAGAACGTCATCCTGATCCACTGGCACGACCTGGGACGTCACCTGACGTGTTACGGCGCCGACGGTGTCGAGTCGCCGACCCTCGATCAGCTCGCCGCGGACGGCATCCGCTTCGCCGACGCCCATGCCACCGCGCCGCTGTGCTCGCCGGCCCGCGGTTCGTTGTTCACCGGGCGCTACCCCCATTCCAACGGGCTCGTCGGTCTCGCGCACCACGGGTTCGAGTACCACGCCGACGTGCGGACGCTGCCGTCGCTGCTGGCCGGCGCCGGGTACCGGTCGGCGCTGTTCGGGATGCAACACGAGAGCGCGGACCCGCAGCGACTCGGTTTCGATTCGGTCGACGTCTCCGACTCGCGATGCGACTACGTCGTCGAGCAGTCCCAGGACTGGCTCCGGCGTCACGCCAACGAGGATCGGCCCTTCTTCCTGACCGCGGGCTTCTTCGAGACCCATCGGCCGTATCCGGCCGACGAGTACAAGCCGTCCGACACCACCGCCATCGCCGTCCCGGGGTTCCTGCCCGACACCGACGACGTCCGCGACGACCTCGCGGGTCTGCACGGTTCGATCACCAAGGCCGACGCCGCGGTCGGTCGTCTGCTCGACACCGTCGCCGAACTGGGACTGGACTCCTCGACGTGGATCGTGTTCATCACCGACCACGGACTGGCGTTCCCGCGGGCGAAGTCGACCCTGTACGCGGAGGGCACCGGCGTCGCGCTCATCATGCGACCGCCGACGCAGCGGCACATCGAGTCGCAGGTCTACGACGATCTGTTCTCCGGGGTCGACCTGACCCCGACGCTGCTGGACCTGCTGGGCGTCGACATCCCCGACGACGTGGACGGCGACTCCCACGCGTGGGCCCTCGTCGAGCCGCTCGGCGAGCCTGCGGTACGCACCGAGGTCTTCACCGAGAAGACCTACCACGACGCCTTCGATCCGATCCGTGCCGTGCGCACCAAGGAGTACAGCTACATCGAGAACTTCGCGGCCCGGCCGGCGCTCCTGCTGCCACTCGACATAGCCGACAGCCTGTCCGCGCGATCGCTGGATTCCGAAGCGATCCAACAGGACCGGCCGCGGATCGAGCTCTACGACCTGAGTTCCGATCCGTATGAGCGCAACAATGTCGCCGACGACCCGTCGTATGCAGAGGTCCGCGCGACGCTCGCCGCGACGCTGTCTGCATGGCGCAGCGAGACCGGTGACGAGCTACCCGACGAGGCCACCGGCACGGCCATCGCGGAACGCTTCATGGAGGCCTTCCACGCCAAGGCGGCGCAGGTCGAACCCCAGGAGGAGGCGCTGCCGTCCCGTCGTCCGCAGGGGTCCAAACGCGAGCTGGCCGGGGAGATCACCTCCGGGGGCCGCTGAACCGAAACCGGCGCCGGCCGGGGACACTCACGACCGGTGTCCGGTGTCAAGAGTTTTCGCCTCGCTGCGCCTAAAAACCCAGGTTGCGAGGGGTTTTCGGATCTATAGACTCTGCTGCATGTCAGCAACGCCCGCTGCGGGGCCGTCGAACTACCTCGTCTGCGCGAGCCAGCGCAGCGGCAGCACACTGCTCGTCGAGTCCCTGTCGGCGACCTCCGTCGCAGGCACGCCGGAGGAGTTCTTCCAGTACTTCGCCTCCTCGTCGCAATCGCCTCAGCCGCGTGAGTGGTTCGCCGGCGTCACCGACCCGACGATCCTGGAACTCCTGGATCCGATCGATCCCGGCACCGTCGACACCCGCGACGCCGAGACCTGGCGCGCCGACATCTTGGCGGCCGGTCGCAGCGCCAACGGGGTGTGGGGCGGCAAGCTCATGTGGAATCAGACACCGCTGCTGATCTCCCGCGGTCGTGTGGGTTCGGGATCGTTGCGGACCGCGATCCGGTGGATCTTCGACGGCGCCGACCCGGTGTACGTGCACGTGTACCGCGATGACGTGGTGCCGCAGGCGGTTTCGATGTGGCGCGCGGTGCAGACCCGGGTGTGGCGCAACGACGGTTCCGACGGCGAGGACGAGGACGCGGCGGTGTATCACGCCGAGGGCATCGCGCATCTCGCCGGCATCCTGATCGAACAGGAACGGCAGTGGCGCAACTGGTTCGCCGCCGAGGGGATCGAGCCGCTCGACATCGAGTTCCGCGATCTGGTGAACGATCCCACCAAGGCGGCTGCGCGGGTGCTCGAGAAGATCGGCCAGGACCCGGCGCTGGCGCCGCCGCCACCGCTCAAACCACAGTCGAACTCGCGGTCCAAGGAATGGGCTCAGCGTTACCGAGAAGACGCCGAACGGAACGGATATCCGCTGTGACCACAGCTCCACAGACCGCAGCCCCGCAGGCTGCAGCCCCCCAGACGACCGACGACATCGATCACGTCACCGCGATCAGGGTCCTGGAGGCTGAATCGGTGCACATCATCCGCGAGGTGGTGGCCGAACTCGAACGCCCGGTGCTCCTGTTCTCCGGCGGCAAGGACTCGATCGTGCTGCTCCGCCTGGCGGAGAAGGCTTTCCGTCCGGCACCCTTGCCCTTCCCGATCATGCACGTCGACACCGGGCACAATTTCGGCGAGGTCATCGAGTTCCGTGATCGACGCGTCGCGCCCACCGCCGACAACCCCGACGGCATCGAACTGATCGTCGCCTCGGTCCAGGAGTCCATCGACTCCGGGCGCGTCGCGGAGTCCACCGATCCCTCGGGGTCGCGCAACCGGCTGCAGACCCGCACGCTGCTCGACGCACTCGAAAAGGGTGGTTTCGACGCGGCTTTCGGCGGTGCCCGCCGCGACGAGGAACGCGCCCGGGCCAAAGAACGGATCTTCAGCTTCCGTGACGAGTTCGGGCAGTGGGACCCGCGTGCGCAGCGTCCCGAACCGTGGTCGCTGTACAACGGGCGCATCCGCCGCGGAGAGTCCGTCCGCGTGTTCCCGTTGTCGAACTGGACCGAGACCGACATCTGGCGCTACATCGAACTCGAGAACCTCGAACTGCCGTCGATCTACTTCGCCGGCGAGCGTGAGGTCTTCGAACGGGACGGCATCCTGTTGTCGGTCTCGGAGTTCTCGCAGCCCCGGGACGGGGAAGAGGTGACCACCGAGTGGGTGCGCTATCGCACGGTCGGGGACCTGACGATCACCGGTGCGGTCCGCTCGAGGGCGACCACGATCCCCGAGATCATCGCCGAGATCCGCGAGGCGACGGTCTCCGAGCGCGGTGAGACCCGCGCCGACGACCGCACGTCGAGCGCTGCCATGGAGGACCGCAAGCGCGAAGGGTATTTCTGATGACCACCACCTCTCCTCAGACGGTCGACCCCAGCGATCCGACCGTCGGCGCGACAAGGCAATTCCTCCGCATCGCGACCGCGGGCAGCGTCGACGACGGCAAGTCCACGCTGATCGGTCGCATCCTGCACGACACCGGCAGCCTGCCCACCGACCACCTCGAAGCGGTCACCGACGGGGACGGCGACGTCGACCTCGCGGCGCTCTCCGACGGCCTGCGCGCCGAGCGCGAACAGGGCATCACCATCGACGTCGCGTACCGCTTCTTCTCCACGCCCACACGCAGTTACGTCCTGGCCGACACCCCCGGACACGAGCGCTACACCCGCAACATGTTCACCGGGGCCTCGAACGCCCACGTGGCGGTGCTGCTGGTCGACGCCCGCCACGGCTTGCTCCGGCAGACCCGACGCCATGCGCGCATCGCGACCCTCGTCGGTGTTCCCCACGTGGTCGCGGCGATCAACAAGATCGACCTCGTCGACTTCTCGCAGCACCGGTTCGACGAGATCCGCGCCGACCTCGCCGAACTCGCGGTGCAACTCGGCATCGACGAGATCGTCGCCGTGCCGGTTGCCGCCAAGCACGGCGACAACGTGGTGCACCGCTCGACGAACACCCCGTGGTACGACGGCCCGACGCTCCTCGACTACCTCGAGACCGTCGAACTGCATGCGCCCGCACCGGTTACCGAGGAATTACGCCTGCCGATCCAGTGGGTGTCGCGGCCGAGTGAATCCCACCGGCGTACCTACACCGGACGACTCGCGTCGGGCACCCTGCAGGTGGGTGACGAGATCGTGGTGCTGCCGTCGGGCAGCAGGTCCACGGTCACCGCCCTCGACACCCTCGACGAGACGAGAAAGGTTGCGGTCGCGCCACTCTCGGTCGCCATCCAGATCGCCGACGACATCGACATCGGTCGCGGAGACATCGTCGTCAGCGGAGCCGAGGGCGCGCACGTTCCGGTACTCGCCCGTGAGATCGACGCCCACGTGTGCTGGCTGTCGACGTCGCCGTTGCGCGCCGGCGATCGCGTCGCGCTCAAACACGGGCCCTCGACGGTGCGTGCCACCGTCCAGTCGCTCGAACGTCGCCTCGACCCCGACACCCTGATCGAACACGTGGGTCCGAGTGAGCTGGTGCTCAACGACATCGGGACGATCACCCTGCGGACGTCGTCGGTGGTGCCGGCCGATCCATACGACCAGAACCGCGACACCGGCGCCTTCATCCTCATCGACGAGGCGTCCAACGACACCGTCGGCGCGGGCACGATCCTGGAGCCGCGAGAGGTCGTGCCCGGCAAGGCGACCCGCAACGACATCAAGTGGCATCCGAGTTCGCTCGCGCGCGCCGAACGCTGGGCGCACACCGGTCAGCGCGGGGCGACGGTGTGGCTCACCGGCTTACCGGCATCGGGCAAGTCGACCGTCGCGGTGGCACTCGAACGCGCCATCGTCAGCCGCGGCCGTGTGGCCTACCTCCTCGACGGCGACAACATCCGGCACGGCATCTCCGACGACCTCGGGTTCTCGGCCGGCGACCGCGCGGAGAACATCCGCCGTGTCGGCCATGTCGCGCGACTCTTCGCCGACGCCGGGGTCATCTCGATCGCGTCGATGGTGTCGCCGCTGCGGTCGGATCGGGAGATCGCACGGGAACTCCACCGCGCGGCGGACCTGGAGTTCATCGAGGTGCACATCTCGACCCCGGTCAGCGAATGCGAACGCCGCGACCCCAAGGGGTTGTACGAACGGGCGCGTCGCGGCGAACTGCGCGGCCTGACCGGCATCGACGCTCCCTACGAGAGCCCGGAGCAGCCGGATCTGCGGTTCGACACCACCGGTGCCGACATCGACCGGCTCGCCTCGCTGATCCTCGGTGCCCTGATGGATCGCGGCATCATGGACGGGTGAGTTGCTGTCACCCGCCCGGACACGCGGGATCCCACGCTGACGGGGGGAGCCGGCCGTCGGTGGGGGAGCGCGGACAGCACCGTGTGGCGACAGTCGACGTGCCCGCAGGGCGTTTCCGGATGGGCGATGCGCACGACGAGGGCTATCGCACCGACGGGGAGGTCCCGGTGCACGGCGTCGAACTCAGGGCGTTTTCGGTGGACGTCACGTCGGTGACGAATGCCGCCTTCACCGCCTTCGTCGAGGCGACCGGGTACGTCACCGACGCCGAACGGGCCGGTATCTCGGCGGTCTTCCACAGCTATGCCACCGCGCCCGGCGAGCCCGTTCCCGAGACCCCGTGGTGGCTCGCGACACCCGGTGCATCGTGGCGGCATCCCGGGGGACCGGGCAGCGACCTGACCGGTAAGGACACTCATCCCGTTGTGCATGTCAGCCACGACGACGCGCTCGCGTACTGCTCCTGGGCCGGCCGGCGGCTGCCCACCGAGGCGCAGTGGGAGTACGCCGCACGCGGTGGCCGCGACGGTGCGCGGTACCCCTGGGGCGACACGCGTCCGAGTCCGGAAGATCCGCGCTGCAACATCTTTCGCGGCGAGTTCCCCGACCGTCCGACCGGACACGTCGGCACCGTCGACGTGCGCACCTTCGAACCCAACGGATACGGCCTCTACCAGTGCGTGGGCAACGTGTGGGAGTGGTGCGCCGACCGGTTCAGCGCGCGGTACTACCGGACCTCCGCCACCGTCGACCCCACCGGACCGACCCGGGGCACCCTGCGCGTCCTCCGCGGTGGCAGCCATCTCTGTCACGACTCGTACTGCAACCGCTACCGCGTTGCGGCGAGATCGTCGAACACCCCGAACTCGACGACGAGCAATATCGGATTCCGCACGGTGGGCGACGCCGCGTCGGAGGGCTGACGGGGCGTCGGGAACCGAAGCCGGCCGCCGACAGTTGTCCCCTGTGACCGGGTCGCTGTGTGTTGCGGAGGAGAGCATGCGGCGACATGTGCGATCGTGGTCGCTCGGACGGGCGTCGGCTCGCCGGGAGATCCGAGACAGGAGTGGAACGGGGAATGCGTGTGTTGGGCCGGGGGCGGAACCGTCGCTCGTGGAGGAACGGGCTGGTCGCGGGCGGGGTGGCGATCGCCTCATCGGTGTTGCTCTCCGCGTGCATCGATCTCCCGTCGCTGAACAGGCCCGACATCCCCGAGGGCATCCCGCCCGGCGCGGGTGTGCCGCAGCCCTACATCGACATCAACGCGCCCGGCCGCACCGCCGACAAGATGCACGCGTGGGCCGAACCCATCTCGGAGTCGACCGGCATCCCCATCGTGTCCCTGCAGGCCTACGGCAACGCCGCGGAGATCCAGCGGCAGCAGCACCCCGAATGCGGCATCGCGTGGACGACACTGGCCGGCATCGCGGGCGTCGAGAGCAAGCACGGGCGCTACCGGGGCTCGAGCGTGGCCGAGAACGGCGACGTGAGCCCGCCGATCCGCGGCGCGCAGCTCGACGGCACCAAGGGCAACATGGAGATCCGCGACACCGACGGGGGCAGCCTCGACGGTGACCCCACCCACGATCGCGCGATGGGCCCCTTCCAGTTCATCCCGGAGACGTGGAAGCGCTACGGCGTGGACGCCAACGGCGACGGCGTCCCCGACCCGGACAACATCGACGACGCGGCGCTGTCCGCCGCCCGCTACCTGTGCGTCTCGTCGGGCAACGACATGACCGTCGCCGAGGGCTGGGAGAAGGCGGTCCGCACGTACAACAACTCGATGGCCTATGTCCTCGACGTGCGCGATCACGCCAATGCCTACTCGATCAACGTCCGTTTCTGAGCCCGGGGCCGGGCGGCTGCAGCCGTACCACGAGACCTTGTCTCGTGGACCGTGGATGCAGCCACTACTCTTTGACCTACCGACCGGCATCACAGCCGGCACGTCCACCGAGATTGGGGTTCAGCCGTGGCAATCATCGAGCAGGTAGGTGCGCGCGAGATTCTCGATTCGCGGGGAAACCCGACGGTCGAGGTCGAGGTCGTCCTGGACGACGGCACCTTCACCCGCGCCGCCGTTCCGTCGGGCGCTTCCACCGGCGAACACGAGGCCGTCGAGCTCCGTGACGGCGGCGAGCGGTACCTGGGCAAGGGCGTCACCAAGGCCGTCGAGGGCGTCCTCGGCGAGCTGGCACCCGCGGTGATCGGCATCGAGGCCGAGGAACAGCGTCTCGTCGACCAGGCACTGCTGGACTGCGACGGCACCCCCGACAAGAGCCGCATCGGCGCCAACGCGCTGCTCGGTGTGTCGCTCGCGGTGGCCAAGGGCGCGGCCGAGTCGGCCGGTCTGCCCCTGTTCCGTTACATCGGCGGCCCCAACGCCCACATCCTGCCGGTCCCGATGATGAACATCATCAACGGCGGTGAGCACGCGGACAACGGCATCGACTTCCAGGAGTTCATGATCGCTCCGGTCGGTGCTCCCACCTTCAAGGAAGCCCTCCGCTGCGGCGCCGAGGTCTACCACGCGCTGAAGTCGGTGCTGCACAAGCAGGGCCTGAACACGGCGCTCGGCGATGAGGGCGGCTTCGCCCCCGACCTGCCGAACACCGAGGCCGCCATCGCCGTGATCGGCGAGGCCGTCGGCAAGGCCGGCTACAACTTCGGCCGTGACGTCGTCATCGCGCTCGACGCCGCGTCGACCGAGTTCTACTCCAACGGCGTCTACAAGCTCGAGGGCAAGGAGTTCGACGCCGACGCCATGGTGTCGTTCTACGAGAAGCTCATCAGCGACTACCCGATCGTGTCGATCGAGGACGGCCTGTCCGAGGACGACTGGACCGGTTGGGCCAAGCTGACCGAGTCGATCGGCGACAAGGTGCAGCTCGTCGGCGACGACCTGTTCGTCACCAACCCCGAGCGCCTCGAAGAGGGCATCTCGAAGGGCATCGCCAACGCGCTGCTGGTCAAGGTGAACCAGATCGGCACGCTGACCGAGACCCTCGACGCTGTGGCCCTCGCGCACAACAACGGCTACAAGTCGATGATGAGCCACCGGTCCGGTGAGACCGAGGACACCACCATCGCCGACCTCGCCGTCGCCTGCAGCTGCGGTCAGATCAAGACCGGTGCGCCCGCTCGTTCCGAGCGTGTCGCCAAGTACAACCAGCTGCTGCGCATCGAAGAGGGTCTCGGAGATGCGGCACGCTACGCGGGGGACCTCGCCTTCCCGCGTTTCTCGTTTGGTTCGTGATTAGCTGTCTTCATGGGTTCGGAGCGACGTCACCGCGGTGACGGGCGTCAGCGTGCGCGTGATCGGAAGGCCGATCCGCGCGCACGCGACGCCCGTCGCACGCGACGGCACGATCGGTCCGGACGTCCGGCTCGGCCTGTCGCGCCGGTCTCGGTCGTCGAGACCGGTGAACAGGAGCTGATCGGCGACGCCACTGCGGACACCGCAGCCGAAGCCAAGGCGTCCGCGACCGACACCGCCGCACCGTCGGCCGAGCGGGTGCGTCGCTCCCGGGCGACCGCGTCCCGGAACGGGATGCGGTCCGGACTGAGTGCTCGTCTGCGACGCTTCGAGATGACCCCGGGCACCGTGGCGACACTCGTCATCACGGTCGTCGTGGTCTGCGTCGTCGCCCTGACGCTGGCGATGCCGCTGCGGACGTACTTCAGTCAGCGGTCGGAGTTCCGGCAGCTGACCGCGTCGAACGAACAGCTGCGGCGCGAGGTCGCCGACTACCAGCAGAAAGTCAACGAGCAGAACGACCCCGCCTACATCGAGGCTCAGGCGCGGACGCGTCTGCAGTTCGTCAAGCCAGGAGAGATCCCGCTCGTGATGTTGTTCCCCGCCGGCCAGGCCCGCCGTGAGGCCGCTGAACGTGCCGAGGAGCGCGCCCGCGCACCCTGGTACGGCAACCTTTGGGACACCCTGTCGACTCCGCCCGCCGCGCAGTGAGGCCAGAGACCGTGAGCGTGTCAGAAGAAGACCTCGCCACCGTCGCAGCGCAGCTGGGACGCGAGCCGCGGGGCGTCATCGAGATCAGCTATCGCACACCGGACGGCCAGCCGGCCGTCGTCAAGACCGCGCCGCGGTTGCCCGACGGCACGCCGTTCCCGACGCTGTACTACCTGACCGATCCGCGGCTCACCGCCGAGGCCAGCCGTCAGGAATCGGCGGGCGTCATGCGGGGGATGACCGCGCGGTTGTCGTCCGATCCGGAGCTCGCGGCCGCCTATCGTCGTGCGCACGAGGACTACCTCGCCGAGCGCGACGCCATCGAGTCGTTGGGCACCGACTTCACCGGCGGCGGCATGCCCGACCGGGTGAAGTGCCTGCACGTGCTGATCGCGCACTCGCTCGCCAAGGGGCCGGGTCTCAACCCGTTCGGCGACGAGGCGGTGGCACTGGCTGCCGCAAACGGCCTGCGGGGCACCGCGATCCCGGCCGACTGGCCCGACACACTGCCGCCGACGGAGACCGCCGGAGACGACGCGTGACGATCGTCGGCGCCGTCGACTGCGGAACCAACTCGATCCGTCTCCTCGTGGCCCGGGCCGGTGACGACGGCCGCCTCGTCGACCTGCATCGCGAGATGCGCGTCGTACGACTGGGTTACGGCGTCGACGCGACCGGACAGTTCGCCCCGGAATCGATCGAACGCACCCGGGTCGCGCTCGCCGACTACGTCACGACGATGGAATCGCTCGGCGTCGAGAAGGTCAGGATGGTCGCGACGTCGGCGACACGCGATGCGTCGAATCGCGACGAATTCTTCGCGATGACCGCCGACCTGCTGAGCTGCGTCTCCGACGGCGCCATCGCCGAGGTCATCTCGGGCGATGAGGAAGCGCGACTGTCCTTCCGCGGAGCCGTCGGCGAATTGGACCCCGCCAGTGGGCCTTTCGTGGTCACCGACCTCGGGGGCGGTTCGACCGAGGTGGTGCTCGGCGACACCGATGGCGTCCACGCCGCGTACTCGGCGGACATCGGGTGCGTGCGTCTGACCGAACGCACCCTGCCATCCGATCCGCCGACAACCGAGGAGATCGCCGCCGCCCAGGCGTTCGCCGCCGAACGACTGGCCGAGGCCTTCGCGCGGGTGCCCGTCGAGCCCGCACGAACGTGGGTCGGTGTCGCCGGGACGATGACGACGCTTGCCGCGCTCGGCGCCGGATTGACCGAGTACGACTCGGAGAAGATCCACCTCTCCCGTATCTCGCTGGCCGACCTCGACCGCGTGTGCTGGGATCTCGTGCACATGACCCGCGCCGACCGTGCTGCGCTGGGGCCGATGCACCCCGGTCGCGTCGATGTCATCGGCGGGGGATCGCTGGTCACGCTCGAACTGGCGAAGGTGCTGGCCGAACGGGCGGGCATCACCGAACTCGTCGTCAGCGAGCACGACATCCTCGACGGGATCGCACTCGGCATCCTGGACTGACGGACCGGTCCCGATAGGATGTGACGCATGGCATACAACCTGCGTTGCCCCTGTGGCGAGTCCATCACCGCCCTCGAAGACGACTTCGTCCCCAAGGTCCAGGCCCACCTCGCGGCCGAACATCCCGGCCGGGACTACAGCGAGACCGAGATCATGATGATGGCGATGACCGTGCCCGACCGCGCGGTGAAATCCGACTGACCCTTCGAGACGCCCTCCGCACGCTCCGGGCTCCTCAGGGAGCAGCGGAAACCCACCACTTTTCGCCAGATCCACCACCCGAGCGGGTGGTGGATCTGGCGATAAAGGGTGGGTTTGCGGCTAGGCCGCGGCTGCGGGGTTGCGCAGCGAGATGTTGTTGCAGGCCTCGCACACCGACTCGGGGATGATGCCCGCGCGCTGCAGGAAGCCGAAGATGGTGCAGCCCAGGCAGAATCCGAAGACCGACTCGAGCGTCGCGGCGAGGATCAGGACGCCGGTGGTGATCTGCGCGGCCAAGCCGAAACCGAAGAGGCTCAGCACGAACGCCGTACCGCTGACCACCAGGCCGATGGTCTGGGCGAAGCGCTTCGGAGGTCCGGGGACCAGCTTCTCCTTGCGGACGACCTTAGGGACGATGAACTTCACCGAGAGCTGTCCGAAGGGGGAGAGGGTCGGGCCAGACGCCACGCGTAGCGCGAAGCCGAGAGCGAGGATGCCGTAGAGGGTCGGGTTGTCGACCGCGACCGCGATGACGGCCAGCACGACGACCAGGCCGGCGGTCGTGCGGGCCGCGTAGTCGTTCACGGGGTTGGGAAAGGTGAGAACCTCACGCACCGACATCGACAGAACCTCCATGAACTAGGAAAACCAGGACCAAGCTACGGGTGCGTCCGTCGTTTGGCAAAGGTTCTATCCACCCAGATCTCAAGAGGGTGAGCGTCGTCTCACAAGTGATCGGTGTCAGGTGCGATCCGGGGCTCCTCCGCGGCGATCTCCCGCGGGTCGTCGACGTCGGGCTCGTCCTGGTCGGTCACGCCGCCGTCGTTGGGGAGTTCGGCCTCCCGGGAGACCTCTCCCTCCTGGTCGATGCCGGCCTGCTCACCGACGTCGATGCGATCGGGGATCTCGTCCATGTCCACTCCTGTGACTTTTCGTGCCTGCTCGGACTCGGAAAACGGTTCGGACAGGTCGGCGTCGTTGATCGTCTCTGCGTAGGCGAACTCGGCGTCGATGATCCCCCACTCACGGTCCTGGGCGAGGTCGGCCTTGGCCTTGCGTGCGGCCTCCCGCATCTCGAACCCGTCGGTGACGATCTCGCCGATCTCGCGGGTCACCCCGGCGACGGCGCCGGTGATGATGGTGGCGATGCGACCCACGTGGGTTGCCGTGGACTCGATCAGCTCCTGCATCAGGTCCTTGTTCCGTTCGATGCTGTCGACCATCTGTGACCCCCTGGGTTCTTAAGGGTTTTGCCCCCGGCGTGTGCCTGTCCGTGCGCGCCTGTGAAACGCGACTGGTCCCGAGGTTACCCCCGGGACCAGTCGGTCAAACGGTTCTCAAATGCGCAGGTCAGGCGGCCGACGCAGGCTTCTCGCGTTCGACGATGACGGTGAGGTCGTCATCGTCGCGGGTCATCCAGTTCGGCAGCGACAACTTCGCGATCTTCTTCCAGGTCGACGCCAGCTGGTGGCTGAGCGAGCCGGTGTTGTACGGCAGGCCGTAGCGCTCGCAGATCTCCTGCACCTCGGCGGACATCGTCGGGTAGCGGCTTGCCGGGATGTCCGGGAACAGATGGTGTTCGATCTGGTGCGACAGGTTGCCGCTCATGATGTGGAACAGCGGGCTGCCGGTGATGTTGGCCGAGCCGAGCATCTGGCGCAGGTACCACTGGCCGCGGGTCTCGTTCTGGCACTCCTCCGGGGTGAAAGTCTGTGCACCGGTGGGGAAGTGGCCGCAGAAGATGATCGAGTAGGTCCACACGTTGCGCACCAGGTTGGCGGTGGCGTTGCCGATGAGGGTCGGGACGAACAGCGGGCCGGTCAGCGCCGGGAAGACGACGTAGTCCTTGAGGACCTGTCGACCTGCCTTGCGCCACATGCCCTTCACCAGGCCCTTGATGTCGCTCCACTTGCGCTTGCCCTGGATCACGTTCTCCGCCTCCAGGTCGTGGAGCATGACGCCCCACTCGAAGAGGAGCATGAGGGCGGTCGCGTAGCCGAGGTTGCCCAGGTAGTAGGGATTCCACTTCTGGTCGCGCGCCATCCGCAGGATGCCGTAACCGATGTCGCGGTCCTCGCCGAGGATGTTGGTGAACGTGTGGTGCAGGTAGTTGTGGCTGTGCTTCCACTGGTCGGCCGGACACACGGTGTCCCACTCGAATTCGCGGGAGTTGTAGGTGTCCTCGCGCATCCAGTCGTACTGGCCGTGCATCACGTTGTGGCCGATCTCCATGTTGTCGAGGATCTTCGACACGGAGAGTGCGCCGACGGCGGCGATCCAGGCCGGCGGGAAGAACCCGAGGTACATGAGTGCGCGGCCGCCGATCTCGAACCCGCGCTGGGCGCGGATGACCGAGTACAGGTAGTCGCGGTCCTTCTGACCGAGGTCGGCGACGATCCGCGAGCGAAGCTCGTCCAGGTCGCGTCCCAGCGCCTCGACCTGTTCATAGGACAGGACGACGGTGTTGGGGTCGGTGTTCTCGGCGGTGACGTTCTCGGCCTCGACGACGGCCGGCAGGTTCTCGGTGGGTGCGGGACGGGTGTCCTGGGCGATGTCGATGGTCATGGTGTGCCTCCTGCTGGGTAGGAGTGGAATGGGTGGAGGTCGGCGAGGTGGCCGACCGTCAGATCTCGATGTCGACGGAACCGACCGGGGCGTTGATGCACAGCTGGATCTGGGTGTCGGACTCGGTGTCGGTCTCGCCGGTGAGCACGCTTCGGGTGCAGCCCGACTTCTTCACGGCGGTGCAGGAGAAGCAGATCCCCATGCGGCAACCGGATTCCGGGGTGAGCCCGGCGGCCTCGGCCTGGTCGAGGATCGGACGACCGTCGTTGGTCGCCGTTGCACCCGACCGTGAGAACGTCAGTTCGCCCTCGACCGAATCGGGGTCGACGACCGTCGGTGCGGCCAGGGTGAACGCCTCGCTGTGCAACGGCTGCGAGATGCCGAGTTCGGCATGCGCCTCGGCGACGGCATTCATCAGGGGCCGGGGCCCGCAGACGAACACATCGGCGTCGGCCAGGCCGGGGATGTCGTCGAGGTGCGCGACGGTGAAGTGGCCGTTGTCTTCCTCGCGGGTGTGGTGCATCCGGAGATCGAGGTTGGGATGCTCGGCCGCCAGGGCGGCGAGCTCGGCGCGGTACGCGACCTCCGACGCCGTGCGCGCATAGTGCACGAAGGTGATCGGTCCGGCGTAGTCTCGGGCCACGAGTGTCCTCAACATTGAGAGCACAGGTGTAACTCCGCTGCCGCCGCTGATGAAGACGGCCGAGGTCGGGTCGGTCTCCGGCAGAGCGAACTCGCCGTCGGCCTGGGACAGGCCGACCACATCGCCGGTCCGGGCCTCGGCGGCCAGGTGCTTGGAGACGAGGCCGTCGTCGTTGGCGGTGATGGTGAGTTCGATGTCGCCGTCCGGGCCGGCGGCGGCATTGGCCGGCGAGAAGCACCGGGTGTGCCGGACGCCGTCGATCACGACGCTGACCTGCACGAACTGTCCAGCTTGATGGCCGCGCCACTGACGTGTCGGACGGATGGTGAGACGCACTGTGCGGGGTGTCGGATGCTCGACCCGGACGATCTCGCCGCGCAGGTCGCGCCAGGTGAGCATCGGATCGAGCAGTTCGAGATAACGGTCGACCGGATGCGGGGACAGTGCCGCCTCGACGATCGAGCCGACCAGGCGGTTCCAGCGGCCGGGGCTGCCGGCTGCGGTGCCCGGGGTCGGGTTCTGGGAGGTGCGGATGCTCATGGATGGGCTCCGTTCACGTAATGTCGGTGTACAGGTGTACACAAACGAGTGTGACATGTTGACGCCTGTACCCGTCAAGCGGAGATTCCTGTGATGGCCGTCACGATCATCGGGAGGTCGAGGCCGGGGTAGGAGGTCGCGGCGAATACACTCGGCTGTGTGACACGCACGCGGAGTTCGGACCAGCGCGATGCGCAGACGCGTGCGGACAAGAAGAACCAGACGCGCCAGGCGCTCCTCGACGCCACGAGGTCCCTCGTCGGCGACCGCAGCTTCGGCAGCATCAGCCTGCGCGAGGTGGCCCGCGGTGCGGGCATCGTGCCCACGGCCTTCTACCGGCACTTCGCCTCGATGGAGGATCTCGGGGTCACCGTCGTCGAGGACTCGATGCGGGTCCTGCGTCGAGCTCTGCGCGAAGGGCGGCGTGATCTCGCCGCACGTCAGGCGATGCCGACCGCGAAGAACTCACTCGACATCCTCTTGCGTCACGTTCGCGAGAACGAATCGCAGTTCCGCTTCCTGATCCGCGAGCAGCACGGCGGTATCGCGGAGATCCGCCGCGCCATCGACACCGAACTCCGGCTCTTCGCCAAGGAACTGACGATCGACCTCGCCCGGATCCCCGACCTCGCCCCGTGGCAGCCGGAAGACCTCGAGATCGCCGCCGAACTCATCGTCACGATCATGCTGACCGCCGTGGCCGATCTGCTCGACGGCGAGTACCGCGGACGCGGCGCCGAGAAGCAGATCGTCGAGCGCACCGAACGGCAACTGGTGATGGTGTTCCTCGGGATGGGGCAGTGGCGACCGTCGGAGTGAAGCCCACCTCCGGTGACATGACCTGACCGGACCCCTCCGAAGAGTGGGGCGCTGTTTCGGTATTCGGGACCTGCTGGCGGACTTCGTCGGTGGCGGGTGTGGTCAGTCGACGGGCTCCCGTCCCCGAACGCGCCTCTGACCTGCGAAGACGCTGCCTCTACAGAACAGGGCGGACCGTTGTCCACTTGGCGTCACGCAGATTTCAATTGTGGCCTCGCGTCCAACCGGTGTCCAACACTTGGACTCGACATGTGTGTCGCAGCGCGGGTCTTCGGTCCCAGCTGCCGGTCACGCCTGCCGCTCCACCCCCGACGCTCTACGACGAAAGGTGCCCTCGCGGTGTCTCTGCATTTCCACTGGTTCCTGCCCACCTACGGTGACTCCCGCAATCTGATCGCGGGCGGGCACGGCAGCCAGATGAACGGGGACCGGCCGGCCGACCTTCGTTACCTCAAGCAGCTCGCGGGCGCAGCCGAGGTCAACGGCTTCGAAGCCGTCCTGACCCCGGCCGGACTCTGGTGTGAGGACGCGTGGCTGACCACCGCGGCACTCATCGACTCGACCGAGAGCCTCAAGTTCCTGATCGCCTTCCGTCCCGGCCTCATCTCGCCGCTGCTCGCAGCGCAGATGTCGGCGACCTTCCAGTGGCATTCGGAGGGCCGCCTGCTGATCAACGTCGTCACCGGCGGCGAGTCGAGCGAACAGCGTGCCTTCGGCGACTTCCTGGCCAAGAACGCCCGCTACGAGCGCTGCGGCGAATACTTGGAGATCATCCGCCGCCTGTGGACCCAGGACGAGCCCGTCGACTTCGTCGGCAAGCACCTGCGCGTGGAGAACGCCCTCCTCGGTCGCCGCCCCACCCCGACCCCGCCGGTCTTCTTCGGTGGGTCGTCGCCTGCCGCGGGTGACGTGGCCGCCAAGTACGCCGACACCTACCTCACCTGGGGGGAGCGTCCCGAGGCCGTCGCCCAGAAGATCGCCTGGATCAACGGACTCGCCGCAGCCCAGGGCCGGACCCTCGACCACGGCATCCGGTTCCACGTGATCGCCCGCGAAACCTCTGAGCAGGCCTGGGCCGAGGCCGAACGTCTCCTCAACAACCTTGATCCCGAACAGGTCGCCGCCGCGCAGCGGAACCTCGCCCAGTCGGAGTCCGAGGGCCAGCGCCGTATGTCCGAATTGCACGGCCGCGGAGCCGCTTTCGAGGTTTCGCCCGACCCACGCTCGCTGGAGATCCACCCGGGCGTCTGGTCCGGCGTCGGTCTGGTGCGCGGCGGTGCCGGCACCGCACTCGTCGGCTCCTACGACGAGGTCGCGGAACTCATCGGTGAGTACGCAGCCCTCGGTCTCGACCACTTCATCCTGTCCGGCTACCCGCACCTCGAGGAGGCCTACCACTTCGGTGAGGGCGTCCGACCGGCTCTCGCCCGCCGCGGCCTGCTCGACGCGGCCGATGCGCGTCCGAGCGAAGAGGTTCGCACCGCGTTCCTGCCCCGGCTCCAGGCCGCCTCGTCGTGATCGCACCGTCCTGACCGATCCACTCTCCACCTGAGAACCCACCTCCGGAGGTAACACCATGTCCACCGACTCCATCGCGGACGAGATCAAGTTCGCCTACTGGGTGCCCAACGTCAGCGGCGGCCTGGTCACCAGCACCATCGAGCAGCGCACCGACTGGGGCTACGACTACAACATCAAGCTCGCCCAGACCGCCGAGAACAACGGCTTCGAGTACGCGCTCTCGCAGGTCCGTTACGAAGCCAGCTACGGCGCCGAATACCAGCACGAGTCGACGAGTTTCAGCCTGGCACTGCTCCTCGCGACGCAGCGGCTGAAGGTCATCGCCGCGGTGCACCCCGGCCTGTGGCACCCGGCGGTCCTCGCCAAGCTCGGCGCCACCGCCGACCACCTGTCCAAGGGTCGTTTCGCCATCAACGTGGTCAGCGGCTGGTTCAAGGACGAGTTCACCCACCTCGGTGAGCCCTGGCTCGAGCACGACGAGCGCTACCGCCGCAGCGGCGAGTTCCTCGAGGTCATTCGCAAGATCTGGACCGAGGACAACGTCGACTACCGTGGCGACTTCTACCGCATCCACGACTTCACCCTGAAGCCGAAGCCGCTCAACACCCCCGAGCGTCCGAACCCGGAGCTCTTCCAGGGCGGCAACTCGACCGCAGCGCGCAACAACGGCGGCCGCTTCGCCGACTGGTACTTCTCCAACGGCAAGGACTTCGACGGCGTGACCGAGCAGATCGACGACCTGCGTGCCGTCGCCCAGGCGCACAACCGTTCGGTGAAGTTCGGCCTGAACGGCTTCATCATCGCCCGTGACACCGAGAAGGAAGCCCGCGACACCCTGCGCGAGATCGTCGAGAAGGCGAATCGTCCTGCGGTGGAAGGATTCCGAGATGCCGTGCAGCAGGCCGGCAATTCGACCGGTGACAAGAAGGGCATGTGGGCGGACTCGAAGTTCGAGGATCTCGTCCAGTACAACGACGGCTTCAAGACGCAGCTGATCGGCACGCCGGAGCAGATCGCCGAGCGCATCGTGGCCTACAAGCGCCTCGGCGTCGACCTCATCCTCGGTGGCTTCCTGCACTTCCAGGAGGAGATCGAGTACTTCGGCGAGAAGGTGCTCCCGCTCGTGCGCGAACTCGAGGCATCGCAGACACCCGCAGCAGTGCTGTGACCGCTGTCAGTCAGGTCCGACCCGACTCGGCGAGCCGGATCGGGTCGACCGCCGAAGCCCTGTCCGTGGCACGGGAGCTGGCCGCGGCGTTCGCGACCGGTGCCGCCGAGCGCGACCGCGATCGGCGGTTGCCGCACGCGGAGATCGACCGCCTCTCGGAGTCGGGACTTCTCGCTCTGACCGTGCCCGCACGGTTCGGTGGACTCGACGTTGCGCCGAGCGTGCTCGCCGAGGTCGTCTCGATCCTCGCCGCCGCAGACCCGAGCATCGCGCAGATCCCGCACAGCCACTTCGTCTACCTCAACCTGGTACGCCTCTCCGCGGGAGAAGCGTTGGCCGAACGCATCTTCACCGACGTCCTGGCCGGCGGCCGGGTGGCCAACGCCCAGTCGGAGCGCGGCGGCAAGACCATCGCCGACATCTCGACCCGGTTGACCCCGGTCGACGGCGACGCCAGCCGGTTCGTCCTAGACGGTGAGAAGTTCTACTGCACGGGTTCGCTGTTCGCGCACACTCTCGCCGTCCTGGCGAAGCTCGAAGCGCCTGCCGGCGACCTCGCACCCGGCGAGTACGTGGCGTTCATCCCGGCGGACTCGGCGGGCGTCGAGATCGTCGACGACTGGGATGCCGTGGGGCAGCGGACGACCGGCTCGGGAACCGTCCGGTTCTCCGGTGTCGAGGTGACCGCAAACGACCTCGTGGCCCGGGCATCGGCGACGTCGGCACCCACCGCCTACGGTGCTTACGCACAGTTGCTGCACGTCGCGATCGACGTCGGCATCGCCCGCGGCGCGCTGACCGAGGCAGTCGAGTTCGTGCGCACCAAGGCCCGTCCGTGGTTCGAGGCGGGCGTCGACCGTGCCGTCGACGATCCGCTGGTGGTCCAGCGTTTCGGCGAACTCGAGGTCGACGTCGCGACCGCCGAGGCGATGCTCGCCGCGGCCGGTCGCAGGGTCGACGAGGCCGTGGCCGGTTCCGCCGGTTCGCCTCGTAAGCTCGTCGCCGAGGCGTCGATCGCGGTGGCGCGTGCCAAGGCCGTGGCCGACCGGGTCGCGACGCCGGTGGCGTCGGCACTGTTCGAGGTGAGCGGAACCCGCAGCGCCGCAGCCGGAACCAGGCTCGACCGCTATTGGCGCGATGCGCGGACCCACACACTGCACGATCCGGTTCGATGGAAGTACCAGCACATCGGTCGCTGGCTTCTCCGTGGAGAGGACCCGCCGCTGCACGGCGTGATCTGAATCCTCCTGTATGCCAATCGCGTTGCGTTCGATCCCGGCTCCCGGGGCCGAACGCAACGCGATGTGCGTCCTACAGGTACCTGCCCACGTGGGGCAGTGCCTTCTTCGGGGTCTTGGCGTTGAAGCCGTCGCCGATCGCGCGCAGCCTCCACTCGCCGCCCTCGCGGCTGATGACGGCCATCGCGACCGCAGTGAACGGCATGCCGCCCTTGAGGGTGTAGCGCGCCAGCTCGGCCGAGGTCGTGTTGTCGACGAGCCGGCAGAAGGCGTTGTCGATCTCTTCGAAGGTTTGCCCGCGATACGACGTCACGATGAACATCAGGGCGTCGATGTGCGCCGGAACCGATTGCAGCGCAACGTTGATGACCTCGTCGTCGCCTTCGCCCTCGCCGGTGAGGTTGTCGCCGGAGTGCATGATCGACCGGTCGTCGCTCGTGAGGTGGCCGTAGTAGACCGTCTCGACGCACCGGCCCCCGGAGAACATCAGCACCGACGCGTCGAGGTCGATGGCGCTCGACCGTCCGAACCGGCGGGTCACCGGGTCCCAGCCGAGGCCCATCCGGATGTTGGTGAGGCGGACCCCGCCCTCCTTGCGGAGCGTGACCTTCTGACCCTTGGTCAGACTGACCGGGCGGTCCTTGCTCAGGCTGATCTCCGGTGCCCGGGGCGGAGCCGGCGGCGGTGTGGGTGCCGGCGGGGGAGTCGGAGCGGGCGGGGCCGGCGGGGGAGTGGCCGGCGGTGCGTATGTCGGCGCGGCCTGGACAGGCGCGGGGGTGGGCTCGTCGTCGACGCTGACACCGTGATCGCGGACGAGGTCGGCGAAGCCGCCGGCATAACCCTGCCCGACGGCGCGCACCTTCCAGTCCAGATTGCGGCGGTAGATCTCGAGGGCGATGACGACCGACTCGGAGGTGAGGCCGGTGACGGTGTAGTCGTAGAGTTCGCGGCCCCCGGCATCGGTGACGCGCGCGACCGGCGGCGCGAACCGGCCGAAGGTCGAGCTCGGGTCGTCGAGTGTGATGACGGCACGGACGGAGTCGATGTCCGCCGGGATCTGGTTGGTCGAGATGTGCAAGCGCGCAGGGCCGTTGGGTGACTGCTGCAGCGAGACACCGGGGCCGGTGGGCTGGTTGTAGAACACGAAGTCGTTGTCACTGCGGACGACGCCGCGGTCGGTCACCAGCAGAGCCGACACGTCCGCGGCGGTCGCGAGGTCGACGGTGACGACGATCTGGGAGGTCGGCAGCGGTCCGTTCTGGCCTTTGGTCAGCGAGGGCATGGTGCTCAGGGTAGTCACCGGCTCCGACGGCCTCCGAACGCAATCGTCCGGGCGACAGATGCGATCGACCAGGCGACAGAGAAGTGTAAGTCGGTCTGCTTATGCTGCTGGTCATGACAGGAAGCCGGGTCGGTACGCAGTTCGGGCCATATCGTCTCGACGCGTTGCTCGGCCGGGGCGGCATGGGTGAGGTCTATCGCGCCTACGACACCACCAAGGAACGCGTCGTCGCGGTAAAGCTGCTCAATCCGGGTCTCGCCGACGACGCCATGTACCAGGAGCGATTCCGCCGGGAGTCGCATGCCGCCGCACGTCTCGGCGAACCGCATGTCATCCCCATCCACGACTGGGGCGAGATCGACGGCGTGCTCTTCATCGACATGCGCCTGGTCAACGGTGAAGACCTCCGTGCACTGCTCACCCGCGAGACGAGACTGGAACCGGCGCGCGCGGTCTCGATCGTCGAGCAGGTGGCGGCAGCGCTCGACGCCGCGCACGCCGACGGGCTGACACACCGGGACATCAAGCCGGAGAACATCCTCGTCGACGCCAACGACTTCGCCTATCTCGTCGACTTCGGAATCGCCCATGGCGCCGACGACACCCATCTCACCCAGACCGGTACCGCTGTCGGCTCGATCGCGTACATGGCGCCCGAGTTGTTCGACGCGGCATCACCGGGCCCCGGGACCGACATCTACGGGCTCACCTGTGTGCTGTTCGAATGCCTCACCGGCCAGGTGCCCCATCCGGCGAAGACCGTGAGTGCCGCGATCAAGGCGGCGGTGCTGTCGCCTCCACCCGCGCCCAGTTCGGTCAACGCCGAAGTCCCTCCGGCGATGGACGCGGTCATCCGCAAGGGCCTCGCCGCCGACCCGTCCGAGCGCTACCGGTCGGCGCGGGAACTGGCGGCGGCCGCCCGTGCAGCACTGACCGGTGTCTCGCTCGAGAAGGCGCCCGCTGACCCGGCGACCAGCATCATCAAGGCGCCCCACACCGTCATCGCTCCCGCCGACTCGGCCCACGAACCGACCCAGGTGCGCCAGACGACCGGTCCCGAGAACGCCCCCGGAACCCGGCAGATGTCCGGTCCGCAGACCTTCGGCGAGTCGCAGCAGATCGCGGCTCCGCCGTATTATCCAGGGCCCCAGCAGTATTCAGGGCCCCAGCAGTATTCGGGACCCCAGCAGTATTCGGGACCCCAGCAGTATCCGGCCTACGGGCCACCGCCCGGTTATCCGCCTTATCCGCAACCGAGGCGCCGGCGTTCGGCCGCCATACCGATCCTCCTCGGGCTGATCGCGATCGTTCTGGTGGGCATCGCTGTCGTCGTCGGCATCCTGCTCGCCGACTCGGGTGGCGGCAGTTCGGAGCAGGCCGCCGAGCCGAACACCCCGACCGTCACCGAGACGGTCGCCCCGCCGACCGTCGAGAACGCACCCCAGGGGCCCCGCGCTCCGGCGGCGCCGCCGCCGGGATCCGCGCCATGCGACGGGACGGTCGGAGTGGGGACGTCGGTGACCAGCTGTCCGTTCGCCTTCGCGGTCCGCGACGCATACTTCCGCGCGGGACAGGACCGGTCCCCGCGGGTGGTGACCGCGGCGAGTCCGGTCACCGGTCAGTCGTATGCGATGAGCTGCGTTCCCGAGGGTGCGATCGTCACGTGCCGCGGCGGGAACGACGCGGTGGTGCACATCTACTGATGACGACTCCACAGCGGATGAAGTTCGTGGCGATCGCCCTCGGTTGTGTCGTGGCCGTCGCCGCCGGGTGCACGACCCCCGCCGATCCGGCTCCGATCAGCCCTGTCACCGTGACCGTGACCTCCACGCCGTCGGTGCCGCAGACACCGTCGACCTCCGTCGGGGCTCCCGGGGCGCCGTCGGGTTCTGCGTCGTACGGCGCGCTCGCCGCGAGCTTCCGGAAAGTCGCATCGTCGACCGGGCTGACCGTCGGCATCGCGGTCGCGCCGGTAGGTGGCGATGCGGTCCCCGCGCTGACCCTGGGGGACACCACCCCTCGGGTTGCGTGGTCGACCATCAAGGTGCCGCTTGCGGTCGCCGCCGAACGTCAGAACGGGCCGATCCCCGCCGCCTCTGCAGCGATCATCAACTCCGACAACGGCTCCGCCGAGGCGCTGTGGTCCTCGCTGGGCGGCGGCCAGGCGGCAGCCGACGCGGTCACCGCTGTTCTGCGGGACGGTGGTGACACCACCACGGTCGTCCCCGCGACGCCACGCCGGCCGGGGTACACGATCTTCGGGCAGACGATCTGGGCACTGCCCGACGCCGCGACCTTCACCGCACACCTCCCATGCCTCGACGGTGCGCGGTCGGTGGTCACCCTGATGGGGGAGGTCGGCAGAAACCAGCAATGGGGTGTCGAGGTCATGCAGGCGCCTCGGGCCACCGCCGTGAAGGGCGGCTGGGGCCCGGGGATGTCGGAGGGTTACCTCGTGCGACAGATCGGCCTGTTCACCTACCGCGACGGTCAGCGGACCGCGGTGTCGATGAGCGCGGTCGGCGGATCGATGACCGCGGGGATCGCGGCACTGGATGCGGTGGCCGGCTGGCTCGACGCCAACATGACCCGGCTGCCGCGCGGCCGCTGCGCCGCCTGACGACGGTTCCCGGTCGCGACAAGGTCCCGATTGGGTATACGAGCTGGTCACCCGTCCAACGGTCGCAGTAGTCTTCTGTTTCTAAAGTGACTCAGGAGAATATTGTGAAAGTTGTGACTCGGTTCGCGTTGGTCATCGGAGCCTTGATGATGTCCGTCGTCGTCGGAACCGGGAGCGCGAACGCGGTCCCGCTCCCAGCGCTCCCGCCGCTGCCCGAACCGTTTGCGTCCTGGTTCACCCCGCCGGAGCCCGTCGAGAAGAAGCTGGCCAAGAGCTACGCCGCACTCCAGAAGTCGATGAAGAAGTCGCTGCCCGGACAGCTCGGCGTCGCGATCGCGCCGATCGGCGGCGACCAGGTCATCTCGCTGGGATCGCTCAAGGCGGGGCGGGCGTGGTCGACGATGAAGGTGCCGGTCTCGCTGGCGGCCCAACGCAAGCGGGGGCCGGCCGTCGCGGTGATGGAGAGCAAGGCGATCACCTTCTCCGACAACGACGCCGCGGGTGAGCTGTGGGGTGCGCTCGGCGGTGGTCACGCCTCCGTCGACGCCGTGACCGCGGTGCTCCGCGAAGGGCACGACACCCGGACCCACGTCTCGTCGGAGGTCGACACTCCGGCGTCGTTCCCGGGTTACACCTCGTGGGCGCTGCGTGATCAAGCGCTGTTCGGTGCGCACCTGCCGTGTCTTCCCGATAGCGAGAACATCATCCGCCTCATGAGTGACGTCGCCCCGAATCAGCAGTGGGGCATCGCCAAGGTCGGCCGGAACAAGGGAGCGGTGACCGCAGTCAAGGGCGGCTGGGGACCGGCCACGTCGAAATCCGGCGGCCACCTGGTGCGTCAGCTCGGCATCATCAGCACGGTCGACGGCCAGGTCGCGGTGTCGATGGCGGCGATCCCGCAGAGCGGATCGTTCACCGACGGCACCAAGATGCTCACCCGATTGGGCAACTGGCTCGGCAAGAACCTGGCCGAGCTGCCCAAGGGGCGGTGCTGACCCGACCCGGGGAATGGGAACCCGGGCTCAGCTCACCGCGGGTGCGGGCGCGGCTGACGGTGCGCCCGCGGGCCGGCACAGGGCTGCGGCGATCGCCGTGGTCAGCGGAACCGACAGGGCGATCGCGATGCCGCCGACGAAAGATCGGGCCAGTTCGACGGCCACCACGTCGGTGGTGAGCAGACCGCCGAGCGGTTGCTGGGCCACCGAGAAGAGCAACATGAGCGGCAGGGCGCTGCCGGCGTAGGCGAAGACCAGTGTGTAGACGGTGCTCGCGATGTGGTCGCGGCCGACGCGCATCGCGGCCTTGAACGTCGCGAGACGGGTGGGTTCACCGGCGGCGGCCAACTCGAAGGCCGCTGACGCCTGCGTGATGGTCACGTCGTTGAGCACGCCGAGCGTTCCGATGATGAACCCGGCCAGCAGAAGGCCGCTGACCGAGATGTTGCCCTGGTAGACCTGCAGGTTGGTGGTCTGGTCGCCGGACAGGCCGGTCAGGTTCATCGTCTCGATCGCGAGCCAGCTCAGCAGGCCGGCCATCACCAGCGAGGTCAGCGTGCCCAGCAGGGCTGAACTCGTGCGGAGGCTGACGCCGTGCGCGAGGTAGAGCACGACGAACAGGATCACCGCCGACGACACCACCGCGACGGCGACCGGGGACGAACCGTCGAGGATGGCCGGCAGGGTGAACCCACCGAGGACGAAGAAGGCGAACGCGAGGCCGATGATCGACCGGAAGCCGCGCCATGCCGCGACGAGCACGATCGCTGCGATGAACAGGATCGCCCAGATGATCGTGGCGGTACCCCGCTGGAAGTCGAAGAACGTGTACCGGTTGCCCTCCGGGCCGGGGACCGTGGACAGTCGGATCGCGTCGCCGACGTGCAGCGTGGGCTGACCGGCCTGGGGTTCGGCGAGCGATCCCGGTACGGGCGCGCCCGCGGGGCCCGGTTCGGCGCCGGACTGCGCGCCCTTGGTCGGGATCTCCAACACCGTGTACCGGCCCTCGACCTCGCCGGAGTCGAAGCGCACCGCGTTGAGGATGCAGGGACCGCCGGCGACCGGGTTGACGGGGATGTCGGCGGTCTCGAGGACCGAGCCCGCCGCCGGGTTCAGGCAGTTGGCGCGGAACTGGTCGACGACCTCGCCGTTGACCGTCTGGATCGACCCGCCGTCGGCCGACCGGAACTGGGTGGGCACCGGATGCTCGGAATCCGACGGCCACAGGACGACCATGCCGATGGCCACGGCCACCGCGGTGACCGCCAGTGTCCCGATGACCAGCCACCGGGCGAACGGGGACAGCGTGTGGGAGATGTCGGTCAGCGAGTGCGGGTGACCATGATGTTTGCGCTCCACGCCGGTGAGCCTATGCGGAAGCGCCCGGATCGCGGAATGCGACCCGGGCGCCCGGCGGTGGTGCCTGGAAACGCGTCACAGATCGTGACCTACAGCGGCAGGAGGATGTTCTTCACCTGCGGATCGGTGGCCAGGAACTCCTGCACAGCGGGATCCTTGAACGCGGCGACGAGGTTTTTGATGTTGTCGGTGTTCTCCCACTCGGTGCCGATGGTCAGCTGTCCGGCGAACTCGTCGGGGGCCGGGGGAGCGTAGATCTGCTTCTCGATCGGGATGTCCGCGGCCAGGTAGTACTCGGTGTAGCCGACAGTGGCATCGAGGTCGGCCAGCGACCGTGACTGCGCGGCGAAGTCGAGCAGCACGAACTGCAGGTTGCGCGGGTTGGTGGCGATGTCCTTCTGGGTCGCCTTCCACTTGTCGATGCCGGGCTTGAGGGTGATCAGGCCGGCGCGCTCCAGCAGCCAGAGACCCTGGGCCTCGTTCGCGGGATCGGAGTAGAGCGAGACCTTTGCGTTCTGCGGGAGATCCTGGGGGGTCTTGTACTTGTCCGACCAGATGCCGAAGCCCCAACGGAAGACGGGGGTGGCGGCGACTTCCTTGAAGTCAGGGTTGGCCTCGAGAACCTGCGACAGCCACAGCTTGTGCTGGTAGATGGTGCCGGCGACCTCGCCGTCACTGACCGCGCGGTTCAGGGTCGTCGAGTCGGCGAGGCCCTTGAACGCGACCTTGATGTCGTACTTCGGTGCGACCTCCTCGGCGATGAACTCGACGAGGGCCTGCTCGGCGGCGTTGCCCTCGGCGGTGACCACGGTCAGCGTCGCGCCCGGGGTCTCGTTGGGGGAGGCCTCATCCGAGCCGAGGAAACGCCAGCCGAGCACACCGGCGAGTACGGCGACGACGACCAGGGCGCCGGCGATCAGCGGCCAGCGCCGCCGCTTGGAGATCTCGATGTCGGAGTTGCCTGCGGGAGGCGGTGTTTCGGACGATGTGCCCGACACGCCCGTGGCGGAACCGGTGTCTTGAGACATGGTTGGACCTTTCAAGTGTGTGGTGAAGGTGATGCGAGGGGTGTACGTGCGGTGACCCGGGGGAGCCCCGGGTCAGTGGTTGACGCGCTTGGAGGTCACCGGGTTGAGGCTGCGTGCGAGCGCGTCGCCGGCCAGCTGGATGAGCGCGACCGTGATCACGAGGACGATGATCGTCGCGACCATCACGCCCTGGTCAAATCGCTGGTAGCCGTAGGTGACCGCCACGTAGCCGAGGCCGCCGGCGCCGATCGTGCCGGCGATGGTCGAGTACTCGATCATCGCGATGGTGTTGATGGTCAGGCCGCCCACGATGCTCGGCAGCGCCTCGGGAACCTGTGCCTTCCAGATGATCTGGGCGTTCGAGCCACCTGAGGCCCGGGCGACGTCGATGGTGGACGCCGGCACCGACCGCAGCGAGTTCTCCACGATGCGGGTGAAGAAGGCGATACCGGCGATCGACATCGGGACGACTGCCGCGGCGATGCCGATGTTGGTGCCCGTGACGAGGCGGGTGAACGGGATGATCGCCGTCATCAGCACCAGGAACGGCAGCGAGCGGCCGATGCTGATGACCCACGACAGCGGCGTGTGTAGCGCCCGGTTTTCGAAAAGCCCACCGGGCGCGAGGTTGTGGACCAGCGCGCCGAGCGGGACGCCGACGACGAGGACGACGACCATCACGATGCTGACCATGAGGACGGTGTCGATGAACGCCGGCCACAGCAGATCGGGGATCTCGTCGAGCGGCACGGTGATGGCCGCCAGGTTGATCGTGCTCATGCTGCCACCTCCGCCTTTTTCTTCTCGAGCGCGTCGCCGTCGGCCCGGTGCTCGAGACCGCCGACGGGATCGGTGTCCGGTTCAGGTGCTTCTCCGACGCGCGCGGCGAGTCCGAGTTCGCTTGCCGCACCGACGAATGCAGACGCATGGCCGGCAGGGACGGAGACGGTGAGATCGCCGAAGGCGGTGCCGTCGATGGTCTGGACGTTGGCTCCGAGGACCGAGATCGGGATGCCCAGGCTCCCGCCGAGGCGGGTGAGCCAGTCGGCCGGCACGGTCGTCGAGTTGTAGACGACGTTGATCGCGGTCTGGTCGCCGGTCGCGGACGCGCTGGGGCCACGGGGCCGGAGAGCCCGTCCGAGAACGGAATTCGGGTCCAGCACGAGCTCTTCGAGACGTCCGTGTTCGACGATCCGGCCGTGGTCGAGTCGACCGACGGTGTCGGCGACGCGCACGATGGTGTCCATCTCGTGCGTGATGAAGACGACCGCGAGGCCCAACTCGTCCCGGACCTCGGTCAACAGCCGGAGGAAGGTGTCGGTGGCGGCCGGGTCGAGTCCGGAGGTGGCCTCGTCGGACAGCAGCACCGACGGCTTCAGCGCCAGAGCACGTGCGATGCCCACACGTTGACGCTGGCCGCCGGAGAGCTGATGCGGGTACAGATCGGCCTTGTCGGCCAGGCCCACCAGGTCGAGTAGGTCGGCGACCCGTGACCGGGTGGACACCTTTGTCGCCCCCAGATACTCCAGCGGAAGGGCAACGTTCTGGGCGGCGGTCCGTCGCGAGAGGAGGCTCGCCGACTGGAAGACCGTGCCGATCCGGCGGCGGGCGTCGCGCAGTCCAGAGGTGCCGAGGGCGGTGAGGTCCTCACCGTTGACGACGACCTTGCCCGAAGTGGGGCGTTCCAGGAGGTTGAGGCAGCGCGCGAGCGTGCTCTTGCCTGCGCCGGACGGTCCGACGACGGCGAAGATCTCGCCGGAGTCGACGGTGAACTCCACTTCGTCGAGAACAGTGGTCGGGTTCGGCGATCCGACCCCGAAAACCTTGGTGAGTCCAACGACTTCGATCATCGTGCGGTCCCGATCACTTCGTTCCGGCGGCGGCGAGGCGGTTGCGCTCACGGATCGAGTCGTCGATCGTGGAGTTCACGCCGCCGACCCGGTAGGTCGAACCGCGGTGGTTCTCGGGCAGGTGGTCGCCACGACCGAAGAGCTTGTGCCGCAACGTGCCCGGGACGTATTCACGGTCGTAGACGCCGCGGCGCTCGAGCGCGGGGATCACGTGGGTGACGATGTCCTCGAAGGAACCCGGGGTGACGGCGTAGGCGACGTTGAAGCCGTCCACGTCGGTCTCGGCGACCCAGTCCTGCAACTGTTCGGCGACCTCGTCGCCAGAGCCGATCAGGACGGGTCCCATGCCGCCGATGCCGCCCCAGGCCGCGATGTCGCGGACACGCCATTCCTCGCCGCTCTCCGAGGCCTGCTGGAACGCGGCGACCGCCGACTGGATGGCGTTGCTCTCCACGTTGCCGATCGGCTCGTCGATGTTGTAGCTCGCGAGGTCGATGCCCATCCATCCGGACATGAACACCAGTGCGCCCTCTTCGCTCGCATAGGACTGGTACTCGGCGGCTTTCGCGCGCGCCGCCTCGGGCGTCGAGTCGGTGATGATGGTGAGCAGCGTGTAGATCTTGGCGTCGTAGGCGTCGCGCCCGGCGAGGACGAGTTCCTCGCGGATCTTGCTCACGACGTCGCGCAGGATGGCCTTGGTCGGCGCGGCGACGAAGATGGCCTCGGCGTTCTCTGCCGCGAAGCGGCGCCCGCGAGGAGAGGCACCGGCCTGGTAGATGACCGGCGAGCCCTGCGGCGACGGCTCGGACAGATGAATGCCCGGGACCTTGAAGTGCTTGCCCTCGTGTCCGATGTGGTGGACCTTGGCCGAGTCGGCGAAGATGCCCGCCTCGCGGTCGCGCCGGACCGCGTCCCGCTCCCAAGAACCCTCCCAGAGCTTGTAGAGCACGGTCAGGTACTCGTCGGCGTGGTCGTAGCGGTCGTCGTGCGCGAGCTGGTCGTCGTCGCCCATGTTGCGCGCACCCGACGGCAGGTAGCCGGTCACGACGTTCCAGCCGACACGGCCCCGGGTGAGGTGGTCGAGCGTCGACATGCGGCGCGCGAACGGATAGGGATGCTCGAAACCGGTCGCGGTGGTGACGCCGAATCCGAGGTTCTTGGTCGCGTGCGCCATCGCCGAGACCAGCAGAAGCGGGTCGTTGACGGGGATCTGGGCGCCCTCGCGGATCGCGGCTTCATCGGTGCCGGACAGGACATCGTAGGTCCCGAGGACGTCGGCGATGAACAGGCCGTCGAAGCCGCCGGTCTCCAACAGGCGGGCGAGATCGACCCAGTAGTCGATGGTGTTGTAGTTCCACGAGCGGTCGCTCGGATGGCGCCACAGGCCTGGGGACTGGTGCGCAACGCAATTCATGTCGAAGGCGTTGAAGCGGATCTTTCGGGTGGAGCGCGCGCCGCTGTCGGGGGTCACGGCAGGCTGGTTCTGTTCAGACACCGGAAGAATGATGCTGACGGATCTGCAGACCCGCCATCTTTGCGCGCACGGCGAACTAAAATTGCCGCATGCGCGCCACAGATGTGCTAATCGATGGTCTCGGACGCATCTCCGAGAATGTTCACGCGGTGCTCGACGACGTGGATTCGGAGGTCCTGAACCGGGCGCCGGCCCCGGGCTCCAACACCATCGCCTGGCTGGTGTGGCATCTCTCGCGTGTTCAGGACTCTCACATCGCCGATGTCGCCGGCACCGACGAGGTGTGGGTGACCGGCGGATGGGCCGACCGGTTCGGTCTGCCGATCCCGCCGGCCGACATCGGATACGGGCATTCGGCCGACGAGGTGGCCCGAGTGGTGGTCCACGATCCCGGTCTGCTCCGGGACTACTACGACGCCACCCACGCGGTCAGTGTCGACTACATTGCGTCACTGGCGGATTCAGATCTGGACCGGGTCGTCGACACCAACTGGGACCCGCCGGTGACGCTCGGAGTCCGGCTGGTCAGTGTCGTAGACGACGACGCGCAGCACATCGGGCAGGCCGCTTATCTGCGAGGCCTGTTCTCCTGAACGACTTCGGCGTCAGTCACGAAGGGTCTGTGACGGCAGTCTTCCGTAGCGTCGGCGGTACATCTGGGAGAAGCGGCCGAGGTTGCCGAAACCCCATGAGTGGGCGATCTCCGCGACGGTGACGGTGGACGGGTTCTCTCGGAGAAGCTGGTGGTGGGTGCGTTCGAGACGCGTCTGCCGTAGATACTCCGTCGGGCTCATCTGCAGATGCTGCCGGAATCCCTGCTGCAGTGCGCGGACGCGACCCCTGCGGCGACGGCGAGCCGTGTGACGGTGAGGTCCTCGTCCGGCGTGCGTTCGATCAGTTCGACGGCCTTGCGGATCTGGCGCGGCACAGCCGGTCGGTCGTCGCCGGGGATGGCCAGTAGCGGATGGGTTGCCACGAGGGTGGTCGCGATCATTCGCGACATCTGTTCGCTCAGTAGTGGTGAACGGCTCAGTTCGCCGGCCATCCGGGCATCCCGTTCAGCGAGTGCGACGACGGACTGCCAGCTGCGCGCCGAGGCCGTTGTCGCGGGGTCGCCGAGTCCGAATCGCACCGGGCGAGTGGTGTCGGCGCCCGCGAGTTGGGCGGCCTCGACGACGGAGGTGAGAGGTAGTCGGAGAGTTCGGAGTTGGCAGTTCTGCCGCCAGGTGAGTTCGAACGCGCGATAGGAGTCGATGGCGACGGATTCGCCCGGCCCGAGGGTGCGCGATTCGGCGCCCGACCGGATCGTGAGCCTGCCCCGCATCGGTGTGGACACGAGCACCCAGGCCCCCAGCGGGTCCGGGTCGATGCGTACGTCCGTGCCGTAACGGAGAGTGTGGATGGCGACGTCGGATACCGTGACCTCGGTTTGGATGGCTCGAAAATCCCGTGAGGAGCCGTATACGTTGTCCGTATGACTACGTTTGTCCTGATTCACGGTTCCTGGCACGACGGTCCGCTGTGGGAGCCGGTGATCACCGAACTCGAGGCTCTCGGCCACACCGCATACGGTCCCACCGTTGCGGGTCACGGGAAGGGGGTCGACAAGAACGTGACCCACGATGACTGTGTGAAATCGATCGTCGATTATGTGGAGAGCAACGATCTGACGGACTTCGTGCTCCTCGGTCACAGTTACGGCGGTACCGTGATCGCCCGTCTCGCCGAGGAGATCCCCGAGCGGATTCAGCGGTTGATCTTCTGGAATGCCTTTGTGCCGCAGCCGGGCAACAGCCTGATGGACGAGGCTCCGCCTCACTACCGGGAACTGTTCACGAGCCTGGCGGCCGCCACCGATGACAACACCGTCATGTTGCCGTTCCCGGTGTGGCGGGAGGCCTTCATCCAGGACGCCGATCTGGAGACCGCGACGCGGACCTACGAGCTGCTGTCGCCGGAACCGCTGCAGCCGATGGCCGACAAACTCGACCTCACGCGGTTCTACCAGAGTGAGATCCCGAAGAGTTACATCAACGCGACGGAGGACATCGCGCTTCCGCCGGGTGAGTGGGGCTGGCACCCGCGGATGTCGTCGCGGCTGGGTATGTACCGGCTCGTGCAGCTGCCGGGTTCGCATGAGGTGATGTTCACCAATCCGAAGCTGCTGGCAGCGAAGATCGTGGAAGCGGGCCGACCCTAGGGCTCCAGGCCGGTCGCCTCATTCGCACCCGTGGGTGCGAAGGATCAGGACCTGCAACCCTTGAAGGTCTGGAAATCGCCGGCAAACGCGGGGCCGCCCTTGCAGGTCGGGGCGTTCTTGCCGTCGACGACGACCTCGGCGCCCGGTCCGGCGATGCCGATGGCCAGGCCGCCGCGCACACCGGTCATGGTCACGGTCGCACCGGGGCCGAGTGCGATGGCCGCGGGTCCGGCGAAGTTGTCCGCAGTCGAGGTGGCCTTGCCGCCGTTGTCGGTGATGGCGAGCGCGAGACCGTTGGGGCCCGACTCGGCGCTGCAGGAGGTCGTGGAGGAGCTCTGACCGGGCAGGGCCGGACACACCGACGGTGCTGCACCGGCCGACGGGGCGGCGGCGAGCGATACCGCGGTGGCACCTGCCGCCGCGACGACAAAACCGAGGGCTGTACGCGCAACTGTCTTCATTTTCGGACTCCTTTGTCGAGTACTCGGCGAGTACCGGGTTGAGGTGTCGTGCATATGCGATTCGGATTCGCCGCGGGGCCGGATGGGCGGCCGGGGAAATCGTCCCGCACGAGGTGGATGCCCATTGCGCGTAAGTTGAAACTGTGCAATTGCGAATTTTCACCGAACCCCAGCAAGGTGCGACCTACGATCAGCTGCTCGCCGTGGCGAAGGCGACCGAGGATCTCGGCTACGACGCCTTCTTCCGTTCCGACCACTACAGCGGCATGGGTGGCGACGGGTTGCCGGGCCCGTCCGACGCGTGGATCACGCTGGCGGGTCTCGCGCGTGAGACCTCGCGCATCCGCCTGGGCACGCTGGTCTCGTCGGCCACCTTCCGTCTCCCGGGCCCGTTCGCGATCGCGGTCGCCAACGTCGACCAGATGAGTGGCGGCCGAATCGAACTGGGGCTCGGGGCCGGCTGGTACGAGCCCGAGCACAAGGCCTACGGGATCCCGTTCCCGTCGATCAAGGAACGGTTCGATCGTCTCGAGGAGAGCTTCGAGATCATCACCGGCCTGTGGGGCACGCCTGAGGGCAGTCAGTTCGATTACCGCGGTGAGCATTTCCAGATCAGCAACTCCCCGGCACTCCCGAAGCCGGTGCAGAACCCGCGTCCGCCGATCATCGTCGGTGGCAGCGGAAAGAAGCGCACGCCGGCGTTGGCGGCGCGGTTCGCCGATGAGTTCAACGTGGTGTTCCAGCCCGTCGACGTCGCTCGCGAGTTGATCGGCAACGTGCGCGCGGCTTGTGCCACGGCAGGGCGTCGTCCCGAGACGATGACGTACTCGGGAGCTCTCGTCTTGTGTTGCGGCAGTACCGAAGCCGAGTTCCGCCGTCGCGCCGAGGCGATCGGCCGGGAACCGGACGAACTGCGCGAGAACGGCGCCGCGGGCACGCCGGACGAGGTCGCGGCCAAGATCGAGAGCTACCGCGAACTCGGTATCACCCGGATGTATCTCCAGACACTGGATCTCGACGACCTCGACCACCTCGACCTGGTGGCGTCGAAGGTGGCACCGCAGCTCGCCTGACAAGGTGGATCGGTCCCGCGCCAAGACCGTGATGGCAGCTTCACGCGGAGGCCGGGCTCAGATCAGCGCGGCAGCGCGCTCCTGATGTGCAGCGAGTGTGAACTCGCGGGGGCACAGTGCACTGGCGCCGTCCACGGCGAGATCGCGCGCGATCCGGCCGAACGTGGGTGCCAGCTTGAAGCCGTGGCCGGACAGTCCTGCGACGGCCACGATGCTGCCCGTCGGGTCCCGGTCGACGATCGGGACCCGATCGACGGTGAACATCTCGTGGTGCGCGGTGAGGCGGACCGGCTCGGGGTTCATGTCCGGGAAGAAGTCGGTCACCTGCGCGGCGAGGTGGGCGCCGAAATCGTCGGGCAGATCGGGCAGTTCGGCGAGCGTCGGGGCGGACGGGAGGTCGAGGTGGCCGGGGCTGACCTTGACGCTGTATCCGTCGAGCGACGGCGCACCGAAGAAGTGCACGTCGCCGATGTCGCGCATGAACACCGGGAACCGCTCGGGCAGGTACCGGCCGATGTCGGTGGGCATGAACCACGAGAGCGCGAGGCGCTGCACGTGGACCAGGTCGCGGACGCCGGGCAACAGCTCCGTCGCCCACGACCCGGTCGTCACGATGGCGGTCCGGGCCCGCACGACGCCCTGGGCCGTGCGGATGGTGACGCCGTTGTCACCGGGTTCGACCGCCTCGACCGCACAGTGGTAACGCATGCGGACTCCGTTGGCCTCGGCGAGCCGCAGTGCGCTCAACACCGCGACCTCGGGACGCAGCCCTGCGCCCTGGGGATCGAGGATGCCCACGTCCGAGTCGTGGACGTCGTGCTGCGGGTACTCTTTTCGCAGTTCCTCGGTGTCGAGGTATCGGTGGGGGAGTCCGAAGGTGTCGATCGTCTCCCTGGTCGCGACCATTTCCGGCTGCGTCTCGGTGCCGATGCTCAACGCACCGACCTGCAGCAGGATCTCGGTGCCGGCCTCCTGTTCGAGCTCGAGCCACTGGCGACGGGCGTCGGTCAGCAGCGGGAGGTAGAGGCCGCCCTCCTTGTAGGCCATCCGGAACAGCCGGGACTCGCCGGCGAAGGAGCCGAGTCCGTGTGCGCGGCCGTACTGTTCGATGCCGAGGACCGACAGCCCGGGCACCTTCGAGAGGTGCCACAGGGCCATCGCGCCGACGCTGCCGGCGCCGATGACGGCGACGTCGACGAGTTCTTCGGGGGTCGATGCCGAGGTCATGCCAGCACCGGGGTGTTCCAGAGGTTCAGCGAGGTGCCGATACCGAGGGTGCGGGCACGCTCGTACACGCGGGTCGCCCACGCGACGTCCTCGACCGGCATGCCGCCGATGGAGAAGATGACGATCTGATCGGGGTCGCGCTCGGTGCCGCCCGAGGCGAGGATGCGGCCGATGTCCTCAATGCGTTCCTCGGCGAGCTTGCCCTCGTGCACGCGGTCGGTGAAGAAGCAGCCCACGATCGGGATCGAGGCGTAGGTGGGGTAGGGGAACTCGTCGGCCCAGGCCTCGTAGAGCCCGAGGTTGTCGACGACGAGGCGCACGTCGTCGGAGATCAGGTCGTCGTCGAGGCTGACCGACGACGGCATGGCGAGGTAGGCGCCGGGCTTGACCCATTCGCGTTTGAGAACGGGGTAGTTCTCCGGCGACCCGCCACTGGTGGTGCAGTAGGTCACGATGTCGGAGTCGCGCACCGCGGCCTCGTTGGTGTCGACGAATTCCACACGGATCTGCGGGAATTCGCGCTCCATCCACTCGCGGAAGATGTTGAGTCCGCGCTCGCTGCGGCCCTTCACCTTCACCAGTTCGATCCCCGGCCGGGCGACGACGAACGACTGCAGCGCGGTGCGCGCCATCACGCCCGGGCCGACGATGCCGACGACCTTGGAGTCCTCGGGGGCGAAGAGGCGGGCTCCGACGCCGGGGATCGCGCCGGTGCGCATGGCCGACAGCAGGTTGGCCGACATCATCGCACGCGGGGCACCGGTCTCCACGTCGTTGAGGACGAACAGGTGGATCGAGCGGGGGAGGCCGGAGAGCTTGTTCTCGATGTTCGATCCGTACCACTTGACGCCCGCGGAGTGGAAGGCCCCGCCCAGGTAGGCGGGCATGGCCATGAAGCGGCGGTCCTCGGTGTGGCGGGGCATGCCCGGGAACTCGGGCTCCTCCGGGAAGGAGATCATCGATCCGTGGGAGTCGCTGTTCTTGCCGGCCATGCGGTAGTCGCCGCGGCCGAGGAGGGCGAACATCTCCTCCATGGTGTCCACACAGGCGGCCATGTCGGTGACGCCGGCGGCCACCATGTCGGGCTCGGAGAGGTAGAGGAAGTCGATGGCGGTGTCGGTGGTGGTGGTCTCGACCGTGGTCTCAGTCATCGGGTGATCCCTTCGCGTGTCGTGGTGTGTGTGGTGTGGGTCAGGCGGACTGGACGACCACCGGGGTGCCGACCATCCAGCCGCCGTCGACGGTGAGGATCTCGCCGCAGATGTGGTCGGACAGCGGCGAGGCGAGGAACAGCACCGAGTCGGCGATCTGCTCCGAGGTCGCCCACCTGCCGTTGGGCGTCTGCCCCTCGAGCGCGGCCCGGATCTCCGGGGAGTAGAGGGAGGTCATGTCGGTCTCGACGAAGCCCGGCGCGACGCCGTTGACGTTGATTCCGTCTGCGGCGTAGTCGATCCCGGCCTGGCGGGTGAAGTTCACCATCGCCGCCTTGCTGGCGCAGTACGCGGCGAAGCCGGGGTTGGCGCGCAGCCCGCTGATCGAGGCGACGTTGACGATCTTGCCGCCGTTGCCGGCGTTGAGCATGGCCCGCAACGCTGCCCGGGTGCAGAAGAACGTCCCGTCGACGTTCACCGCGAACTGCTGCCGCCACATCTCGTCGGTGGTCTCGGTGGCGCTTCCGGCGAAGAGGACGCCGGCGTTGTTGACCAGGATGTCGATGCCGTGCTCGGCGGCGATCTCGCCGAACACCCGGTCCACCGCGGCGGAATCGGCGACGTCGAGCTCACGCGACTCCGCGGTGCCGCCCGCGCGGCGGATCTCGGCCGAACAGGACTCGTCGCCGGCCTTGAAATCGGAACGGTCGCCGATGATCACCGAGGCGCCGGCCTCGGCGAGGCGCAGCGCGCTGGCGCGTCCGATGCCGCGCGAGCCGCCGGTGACGACGGCGGTCTTGCCGGTCAGGTCGATCACTTGGACTCTCCTTCGATGACGTTGGACTCGTAGCGGTCCGCCCACGGCCGGACGGTGGAGAAGGCCTTGGCCGCCGCCAGGACGTCGGCATCCGCGCGGTGGCGGGCCGCGATCTGCAGCCCGACCGGGCGTCCGTCCTCGGTGAAGCCGGCGGGGACGGTGATGGCCGGCGAGGTGAGCATGTTGTACGGGTAGGTCAGCAGCCAGCCCAGGAGCTGGGTCTCCAGCGGCTCGTCGGCCAGCCACTCCGGGGCGAACTGGTCGAGCGGGAAGGCCGCTGACGCCAGCGTCGGCGAGACGAGCAGGTCGTAGTGCTCCATGAACTCGGTGAAGGTGTCGTACATCCGCGAGCGGAAGGCCTGGGCGCGGCCGACCTCCTCGGCGGTGAGGGTCTTGGACAGCTCGTGGATCTCGATCAGCTGGTCGTCGAGTTGACCGCTCAGCTCCTTCCAGTCCGGGAACAGGTCGTTGTCGGCGGCGAAGCCGGGCACCCAGATGCCTTCCCACATGGCCTGTTCCGGGTTGCCCCAGTTGGGGGTGGCCTCGGTGACCGTGGCGCCCAGCGTCTCGAATGCGGTGACCGCCTCGCGGCAGATCGCGGCGACCTCCGGGTCGACGTGGCCGACGTTGAGGTCCGGGGAGTACGCGACCCGCAGGCCGGACAGCGGCTTCTCGCCCTCGGTCCCGTCGAGTTCGGCGGCGTACGACTCGACCTCGCGGGGCAGGCTCATCGGATCGCTCGGATCGAATCCGGTCATGACGTCGAACATGAGCGCGGCGTCCTCGACGGTGCGGGTGATGGGGCCGTGGAATACCCAGGTCTCGAACTTGGTCTGCAGCAGGGCATGCGGGATGCGCCCGAGCGAGGGCTTGAGGCCCACGACCCCGCACATCGCCGACGGGATGCGGACAGAGCCGGCACCGTCGGCGCCCTCGGCGATCGGCACCAGGCCCGCGGCGACCGCGGCCGCCGAGCCCCCGGACGAACCGCCCGCGGTGTGACCGTGCTTGAACGGGTTGTGGGTGGGGCCGTAGAGGTGGCTGTCGGTGCCGCCGTAGTAACCGCCCTCGGGCGCGTTGGTCAGGCCGGTGAACAGGCCGCCCGCGGCCTTGAGTCGCGCGACGACGACGGCGTCCTCCTTGCCGATCTCGTCGGCGAACGGCGTCATCGAATGCGTGTTGGGCAGGCCGGCGACCTCGGTGAGGCACTTGATCGCGAACGGCGCGCCGTGGAGCGGTCCGAGCGGCTCGCCGGCGGCCTGCTTGGCGTCGAGTTCCCGGGCGTCGGCCAGGACCTGTTCCCGGTCGTAGTGGACGTAGGCGTTGATCAGCGGGTTGATCGCCTCGATCCGCGCACAGGCGGCCTCGGCGACCTCGAGCGCGGTGAGCTCGCCGGCGGCGATCTTGGCCGCGATCTTGGTCGCGGACATCCATGCGTACTGGTCGGCGTCCATGGACTACTCCTGAATGGGTGAGGGGGAGGTGGGAATGGTTCGGCGCGAGTGTTTTTCGGCGCCCAACAAATGTCCGTCGAAACCATTACTGGTCCCCGATACCGTCGTAACGCGCAGGTTACGGAATGGAATGGTCTGCAACACAACTAAAGTGGGCACGACCGGAAAGGTCGTGCCCACTTGTCGTGTCGAGCAGGAGACGAGGAGGTCGGTGTCTCCTACTCGGCCGGGGACTGAGCAGTTGCGGCGGTGCTCACCCCGTCGCCGGTGGCGACGACCTCGATGTCGTCGGTCCGGCTGGCCCGCAGTGCGGCGAGGGCGGACTCGCCCTTGGCTGCCGCGAACATCTCCTCGACGTGTGCGCGGTCCTCCTCGGAGTGACCGGTGACCGCCGAGACGATCAGGAAGACCGCGAGGTTGACGGCGAGGCCGACGATGCCCGAGGTCAGGCTGCCCAGGGCGCGGATGTCGTCGTTGTAGACGCCGGTCAGCGCCGCGGCGATGACGAAGCCGCTGACCATGCCCCAGATCGCGCCGTACTTGTTGCCGCCCTTCCAGAAGATGCCGAGGAACAGCGGCACCGACAACTGGATGATGCCCTGGTAGGAGATCTGGGCGAGCAGCTGGAGACGGTCGAAGTTGAACGTCGCGAAGGCGATGACGCCGGCCAGGAGCATGTAGACCACCATGCTCGCCTTGGCGATCACGGTCAGCTGGTGGTCGGACAGCGGACGCCGGACCAGGGTGGCGACGATGTCGTTGGAGACCTGCAGGCCGGCCACCTGGACGCTGGCGTCGGTGTGACCCATCTGCGCGGCGAAGACGATGACCACCGCAAGCCCCAGCATCCACGTGCCGCCCCACTGGTCCAGCAGGGTGAACCAGGCGCCCTGCGGGTTCTCCATGACCTCGGGGATGTTGACCGCGGCGAGACCGACCAGCATCAGGATGGTGTAGAAGGTCGCCGAGATGAGAATCGTTGCGAGCGTGCCCTTCTTAACCGTGCGCACGCTCGAGGCGGTGTAGATGCGCTGGAAGCTGGTGGGCCAGCTCAGCGATCCGATGACGCCGGTGAAGACGAGTGCGAAGATGTACCACGGTCCGTACTTGTCGCCGCCGCCCGGGAGCACCAGGAATTTGTCGCCGATCGCCTGCAGGTCGCCCCAGCTGATCGGGCTGCCCATCGCGCCGGTCAGCATGATGACGCCGACGAGACCTGCGACGATGTAGGCGACGAATCCCTGGAACATGTCGGTCATTATCAGGCCGCGCATACCCATCTGGACGGTCCAAAACTGGCGGATGAGGATTACCCCGAGGCCCACGCACAGGGACGCGATGACCGACCAGGCGCCGCCACTCGCGATCTCGAACAGGGTTCCCAGTGCTTGCATACCCAGGACGACCCATGGGAACAGTGAGATCACGCCGATGGCGCTGGCGATGACGCGGACAGCGTCGGAACGGTAGCGGACACGCATCAAGTCGGGCTGGGTGCGCAGGTCGTAGACCTTTCCCCAGCGCCATGCGCGGGTCGCCATGAGGTACATGAACGCGACGCCGAGTGTGGAGTACGCCAGTGCGTACATGCCGAAGACGCCGGCGCCTGCGGCGAGGCCGAAGAACGCGATGAAGGTCGAACCGGGCCACCACGAATTCACATATGACATCGCGACGAACCAGGTGCCGTATGCGCGGCCACCGACCGAGTACTCCTCGAAGGTCGGATTCGATTTCTGTTTGGTGGCGTAGAGAATTCCCACCACAATCGCGTAGAAGGCTAGAAGCATTCCGAGCATGATCACCATCAGTCGTCGCCCTCCCCGCGGATGTTCTCCACGATGTACAACGCGGTCAGGCTGGCGCCGACCAGGGCAGCGTTGACGATCCAGTACATGACCGCCCACGGGATACCGAAGATCACTGGGCTCTTGACGCCGCTGGCGCTCAGGTATAGCGGGGGGAACAGTGCCATCAACAGAGCGAATCCGTAGATGACGCCGAATGTGGTGTTGATTACCTTGCGATCCAGGCTCTTTATGAACTGAGTCAAGGAATCGGCTCCTTTCCTTGAGGTCGATCGCCCAGCGGCAGACCGCGGTCGGGCGCGGCGACGAGTGTCGAAGTGGCTCGGTTGCACCAAGAAGGTTCAGTCCGAACTTGATACGTAGGGAAGTGATCTGCGTACCGCTGTCGGTGTGTGCAGCCAAAGCATGCGAGTGGACCATTACTGGTCACGTTTCGGGTCGTAACGGACCTGTTACGCGTCGGTCGTGACCTCGCGCTGGGTGTCGTGGTGGCCCATTTCCAGGCGGTGCTGCAATCTATGGGCGCCCGGCTCCTGACCATCGCCCGGGTGTGCCGGCACGTGCAGGACCGTCCGGTCTGCGCGGAAGTAGTCGACGGACATCTCCACCGGCTCGCCGAACTGGTCGTAGGTGTTGCGGGTGACCTTGAGCAGGGGCGTACCCACTTCGACGGCCAGCGCCGCTGCGACACGCGGTGACGCACACACGACGCGGATCTGCTCGTCGGCCGTGGTGGGGCGTACGCCGTAGTGTTCGACCAGCAGTTCGTAAAGTGATCCGATCAGGGAGCGTTCGAGCAGTTGGGGAAAACGCGTGGCCGAGACCCGGAACGACTCGAGAGACAACGAATCCCCGTCGGCGAAGCGAATTCGTACGATGGCCGCGATCAGATCGTCGGAGTCGATGTCGAAGTAGTGCCGCTCTTCCTCTGTGGGGTGTTCGTAGGACGCGGAGAGCAGGCGGGTGCCCGACTCGAAACCCTGGGAACGCAGCATCTGCGGCACGCCGACGACGGTCCCGAGTGGGCGCTCGACACGCCGGCCCTCGGCCGGGTCGACCTCGTCGACGAATGTGTTGTCGGGCTGTGACTGTGCCGCGGTGAGATACGCGCCACCGGTACGGCCGCGCTTGCGGTGGACGATGCCTTCATCCTCGAGTTCGGCGAGAGCGCGACGCACCGAGGACCGAGACACGTTCAGCCGTTCTGCGAGTTCACGTTCAGCGGGCAGCTTGGTGAACCCGCGGCGTGCCAGGTCGTCGGCAAGGCGGGAAATGGTGGCAAAGGTCTCTTCGTAGGTCACTGCTCACCGTGCTCTATAGATCGGGGAATGGTTGCTCCGCGCGCTGGCCCGGCAGACTCGTGACCCGCGCGAGCGGCGTGTCTTGTCAAGACTCGCACCGAATCTCGCGTCATGCGAACCCAGGAAATGCAGAATTTACATTTGGGCCAGGGACCAGAAATGGTTCGGATGCAACCTTTACGCATGCCTCAGCAGACGCAGGTTCCCGTTCTGGGATCGACAATTGAGCAGCTCCGCGGCGGATTCGCCGATGGAAGCACCACACCGTCCGACGCGCTGGAACTGACAATCGCGCACCTGGAAACGGTCCATCCGGCGATCAACGCCATTGCCGCCACCGACTTCGACGTAGCACGGGAGGCCGCTGAGGCGGCAACCCGACGGTGGGAGGACGGCCGGTCACTGGGCCCATTGGACGGGGTCCCGGTCACGGTCAAGGACAGCGTGAACGCGGTCGGACTGCCGTGGCGACATGGCACAAAGCCGAACGATGGACTCCCGGGCGCGGACGTCGACGCCCCGCCGTCGGCACGCCTGCGAGAGGCCGGTGCGGTGATCGTGGGCAAGACAACGATGCCCGATTTCGGCATGCTCGCCTCCGGTGTGTCCTCGCTTTACGGCATCGTGCGCAATCCCTGGGATCTCTCCATGACGCCCGGCGGGTCGAGCTCGGGTGCCGGGGCGTCGCTCGCCGCGGGCCTCACCTGGGGTGCGATCGGCACCGACATCGCGGGCTCGGTGCGTCTGCCCGCGGCCCATTGCGGCATCGTCGCCATCAAACCCACCCAGGGCCGTATCCCGCATCTCGCGCCGAGCACTGTGCGCAGCGCGGGTCCGATGGGCCGGACGGTCGCCGACGTCACCGAGCTGTTCGGTGTGGTCGGACGGTTCGACGCGCGGGACTCTTTGGCACTCGCCGACGAAACCGATTGTGACGAGCCGGTTCTGCCATTGGACGCGGTCAACGGACTGCGGGTCGGCGTCCTGTCGGACATGGGATATGGATTCCCGGCCGACGAGCCGACGTTACGGACGCTACGGGCGGCCGCCCAGACGCTGGCCGAGGGTGGTTGCGAGATCATCGAGCTGCCGGCGCCCTTCGCGCCGGGCGTCTACGACGCCCTCGACACGTTGTACGTGGTGCGTGCCCGCGCCGAGCTGGAATCACATGGCGATCGCGGTGGGTACGTGCTACCCGGACTGGTGCGCTGGATCGAGGCCGCGGGCCCGCTCAGCGCGACCGATTACGAACGCGCCTTGGGTCGCGTGACGACTGACCAAATGGCTTTCGCGGCCTTGCAGCGCGACGTCGACGTCGTGCTGTCGCCGGTGCTGCCGTCGGCGGCATTCCCGGCCGAGCACCTCGGCATGAACCAGGACCGACCGCTGGAGCACTGCAGCTTCACCGCGTGGTTCAACCAGACCGGGCAGCCGGCGGTGTCGATGCCGTTCGGCGAGGACAACGGGCACCCGGTCGCGATCCAGATCGCCGGACCGCGGTACGCGGACCGTCGCGTCCTCGCGCTGGCCGGCTGGCTCGAGGCCCGTCGTGGCAAGGAGCCCGATTGGCCGCTGGAACCGCGCGCGACGCCGGGAACCGTGTGGAAGGAGGCGAAATGACCACGAAGCTCGAACTCTCCGGAGGGCGGGTTCTGTCCGACCGGATGGATGGGACACCGACCATGGCCAGCCCCAGCTGGTGGGGTGCGGACACGTTGCGAATCCGCGGTCGGCTCGATGACGTGGCGGTCCACGTCCGCCGTTACACCGACGCCGCGCGGTCCTATGTGAACGTGCCCGCGGCGGTGGCCGCCACCGAGACCGCGGGCGCCGCCGGGCTGGGGCCGGCGGTCGTGTCCTCAGATGTCGCATCCGGCGAGCTTGTGCTGGCCGACCTGACCGAGACACATCGCACGGCAACCCTCGCCGACGGCAACACGGCGGAGTTCGTCCACAGCTATTTCGAGATCCGTTCTCGCGTCGGTGACCTCAAGCCCACTGTGGTCCGAGAGGCCACCGTCTTCGACGACATCCGCGAACTCGGCTTCCGGCTCGGCGAAGCGGGCGCCCCCGTCCCTGCCGAACTGACCTACTTCCGGCGTGTCCTCGACGACGCCGAGAAGCGCATCAAAGCAACCGATTTCGATCGCGAGCTCCGACACGGCGACGGGAACCTGTCGAACGTGATGGTTTCTCGAACCGACGGTTCGCTGCTTCTGCTCGACTGGGACCTCGCCGCGATGATCGATCCGTTCCAGGACTTGGGTGTTGCACTGGTCGAGCTCGCCGAGGATGAAACGCACGCACGTGAGCTCTTCGAGGTTGCGTACGGCAGCTTCGACGAGGCGCTGTTGGCCCGGTGCCTGTTCTACGGGTACGCCGACCACGTGCGTCAGGGCATGTTGGGGATGCTGGTCGACGCCCTCGACCCAGGCTCCTTCGAGTATTCGAAATTCGGTGACTGGCAGTTGCTGCGAGCACGGTTGGCGTTGTCGGGTACCCGATCTGGTGAACTGCTGAGGAGGATTGACCGATGAAGACGCTATCCGACGAGCACGAAGCCGCCGGGGTGTTGCGGGGCGGGGCACGAACCTCGGCCGAACGCGCGGTGGAGTCCGCGCTGGACCCGGTGGCGGCTTGGGTCGGCCGTACGATCCGGTATCAGCCCGTACACGGCGGGCTGCAGAACGAGAACTGGCGCCTTGACGTGGAGGGGGAGGACACGCCGTACTTCCTAAAGATTCCGGGCGCCGGCTCAGATGCATTCATCGACCGCGGAAACGCCCATCACGCGGCTGAACAGGCCAGTGCCCTTGGGATCAGTCCGAAGATCGCCCACTTCGACCCGTCGACGGGTATCGAGATCATCGAGTTCCTCGAAGACTACCGCGCGTGCACCAACGGCGACATGAAGCGTCCGGAGATCGCCAGTGAGATCATTCGGTTGTACCGGGCCTTCAACAGCATCGAACCGTTGCCTTGTACCAAGACGATCCTCGACATGATTGTCGAACACCACGATCAGGCACTGGAACTCGGAACTCGGTTACCGCACTTCTGGCCCCAGCTGAAGATCGAGTACTTCTCGGCACGGGACGCGTTGCTGGCCGGTGGGATCGACATGGCGCCGTGCCACAACGATCCGATGCCCGGCAACTTTCTGATCGCCGAAGGCAAACCGATGCGCCTGATCGACTTCGAGTTCTCGTCGAACAACGAACGGGCTTACGAACTCGCCGTCATGACCACCGAGTTCTTCTTCGATGACGTCCGAACCGCCGAGTGCGTCGAGGAATTCTATGGCTCCGCGACGACCGAAACCATTGCACGCGTACAAGTGTGCGGATTCCTCGCCGACATAAAGTGGGGGCTGTGGGCGATCGTTTACGCCCAGCTCAACGAGTCCTGGGACTACGACTACCAGAAGTACGGCGTGTGGAAACTCCGGCGCGCGCTCTCACGCACAGCTGATCAACGGTGGGGTGCCTGGATCGGCAACATCTGACGAATCCTCGTCGTCTCACCGCACACCTGGTCGATCCGCAACGCAGTCGGTCCGGTGTTCTACCAAGAAAGGCCGCTCAATGGGCACCTCTTCGATCCTGGACGGAAACCGTTTCGACACCGAGAGTCTCGGTGCACTGGCCCCTGCTGCGCGGGCGCTCGTCGAGCGTAGGATAAACACCCTAGGTACCAGCTACCGCCTCTTCTACCGGAACCCCGTACAGGCCGTTCGCGGACTCGGCACGCGGCTCTACGATGCCGAGGGACGTGAGTACCTCGATGCCTACAACAACGTCGCCAGTGTCGGCCACTGCAATCCCGCGGTTGTGGAGGCCGTGACCAAGCAGCTGAGCACGCTCGCGACACACTCCCGTTATCTGCAGGACGGCATCGTCGAATACTCCGAACGGTTGTTGCAGACCTTGCCGGAGTCCCTGAACAGGGTCATGTACACCAACTCCGGCTCGGAGGCGAACGACCTCGCGCTACGGGTGGCCCGCCACTACACCGGCGGCACCGGGATCGTCGTCACCTCTGAGGCCTACCACGGCACCACGGCGTCATGCGCCGAGGTGTCACCCTCGGACGGCAGTGGGGGCCTGCCCGCCCACGTCATCGCCGTCGATCCACCGAATTCGTACCGGCACGAGGAGGATTCTTCGGTCGCCGAGGCGTTCGCCGCCCGGGTGACCAGAGCGTTCGAGACCCTTCGCGAGCGCGGCCACGAGCCGGCGGCACTACTCGTCGACAGCATCTTCTCCTCGGACGGGGTCTTTCCCGTCGACGGCGCGCTGCAGGCCGCATTCGCTGCGGCGCGTGCCTTCGGAGCACTGGTGATCGCCGACGAGGTGCAACCGGGGTTCGCCCGGGTCGGGACATCGTTCTGGGGATTTGCCCGTGACAACGCAGTCCCCGATCTGGTCACACTCGGCAAGCCGATGGGCAACGGTGTCCCGGTGGCCGGCATGGTGGCCAACACCGAGATACTCGACGCTTTCGGGCGGGATGTTCCGTATTTCAACACCTTCGGCGGATCGAGTGTGCCGGTGGCGGCGGCCGCCGCGGTTCTGAGGGAGATCCGGGAACGCCGTTTGTTCGAGAACGCCGAGAGCATCGGTGCGATCGTACGGGCCGGATTGGAGGAGCTGGCCTCTGACTTTCCGCAGGTCGGTGACATCCGCAGTGCTGGACTCTATTTTGGTGTAGAGCTGGTGGCAGATCCGGAGACCAGGGAACCGGGCACGGCGTTCGCCGCGGACCTGATCAACGCATGTCGCGAAGGTGGTCTGCTCATCTCCGTGTGCGGCCCGACGAGCAGCACGCTGAAGATCCGTCCCATGCTGACGTACACGGTTGCAGACGCCGAGCTTCTCGTCGAGCGGCTCGGTGCCGCGCTGAACGTGGCCACACGCTTGGCGAAGGCGGGCGTCGCATGAGCCGGAAACCCGCAGCCGTCCTGTGGGACATGGACGGAACGATCCTGGACACCGAGGAGTACTACAACGATTCGGCGAGGGGTATTCTCCACGCCCATGACGTCGCCTGGACCGACGAGATCGAGTTGGCACTCAACGGAGGCAGTCTTCCCGATATGGCACAGGTCCTCATCGACGCGGGCGCCGAACTGACGGTCGACGAGATCGTGCGCCGGTTCATCCTCGATGTGTCGGCCCGACTCCGGGGAAAGTTGCCGTGGAAGCCGGGCGCAGAGTCGATGCTCCGCGGATTGAGGGCCGAGGGTACCCCGACCGCGTTGGTGACGATGTCACCCCGGGTGCTGGCCGAGATGGTCGTGTCCGCGATGTCCTTCGACGCGTTCGATATCGTCGTGACCGCGGACGACGTCGAACGGGCCAAGCCGGCCCCAGACGCGTATGAACTCGCGGCAGCGAAGCTGGGCGTCGACATCCGTGAGTGCATCGCGGTGGAAGACTCGCCCCCCGGGATCGCTGCTGCCGTGGCCTCGGGAGCGCGCGTGGTCGGCGTGCCGCTGGAACACCTTGTTCTCGAGGATTACGAATTCACCCGGTGGGACGGCCTCGCCGGCCGCACTGTCCAGCAGATGTTCCGTGTCTGAGATTGCGACCCGCTCAACCTGACGACCAGCGCACGCCGGCGTGCATCTCCCAGAACAGGATCTCGGCTCCGCCGGGACTGTGCACGGAGATCTCGCCGGCGTTTCTGGTACGTACGGCATCACCCTCGCCGAGGGCCGTGCCGTCGAGTTCGACGTCCCCTCGTGCGAAATACAGGTGACCGTAGGGTGCGTCGGGCAGCGTCACCGTCTTTCCGGCCGGCATCCGCGCGACATGCAGGGCGGCGGCGGAGTTGTTGATCGTCACCGGCGTCGTCGTCGCGTCGCGGGACAGTCCGGAGGCGACCACCACGAGTTCGCCGGTCGCCAGCGCACCGGAGACGTCGGCCTCGGCGTATCCGGGTTCGAGGTCGGCCTCGTCGGGTGCGACCCACATCTGGACGACGCGCAGGTCGGTGCCGTCGAGGCGGCCGGTGGCGTTGCCCTCGCTGTGGGCGATCCCTCGACCGGCCGTCATGCGTTGCACCACTCCGGGTTTCAGGATTCCGTCGTTGCCCGTTGAATCGCGGTGGCGCAGTGCGCCTTCGAGAACCCATGTGACGATCTCGGCATCGCGGTGCTGATGGCGGTCGAGCCCCTCGCCCGCGTCGACCCGATCGTCGTTGTGCACGAGCAGGACTCCGTGGGCGTTGGCCGCAAGGTCGAAGTTGCCCGTCGCCGGGAAGGACTGCCAGGACTCGAGCCACTCGTTGCGCCAGTGGTGACGCTCGTCAGCCCGGATGATGGTGAGCGACATCAGGTCTCCTGATCTCTCGGGTGGGTGGCGTCGAGATGGGTGGCGAGTTTGTCCATCACCGCACGCAGTTCGCGTCCATCGGAGGGTCGCAATGAGGAGAAGAACAACTCGTCGACGCATCGACCGTGGTCGTGAGCGGCCTCGCGGAAGGCGGTACGCCCCGCCTCGGTGAGCACCGCATAACTACCGCGCCGGTCCTCGACGGCGCGTTCGCGTTGCAGCCAACCGCGTTTGACCATCGCGTCGACCTGGTAGGACAGACGCGACGTGGAGAACACCATGCGATGCGACAGGTCTCGCATCCGCAGTCGGCCGCCCTCGCTCTCGTGCAGGATGAGCAACACGCTGTAGTCGGCGAGACTCATTCCGGCGGTGGCGCGCAGGTCGTCGTCGAGCATGGTCTGCAGCCGCGCGGCGGTCTCGATGAAGACGCGCCACGCGGCCTGCAGATCGTCGGAGTCGCCGGCTGAGTCGGGGGACATCGATCAGCGAATGGTGTGCGGCATCAAGGCGTTCGGCGGGACGACGCCGAGTCGGCCGGCCTGGTAGTCCTCGACGGCCTCGATGAGTTGCTGCTTGGTGTTCATGACGAACGGACCGTACTGGAACACTCGCTCTCGGATCGGCTGACCTCCGAGCAGCAGGACCTCCAACGCGGGACGGTTGCTGTCCTGCGAACCGTCGGCGGTCACGGTGATCCGGTCGCCCTTGCCGAGGACTGCGAGTGATCCCTGTTCGATCGGGCGGCCCTCGGCGCCGACCCGTCCGCGCCCGGACAACACGTAGACCAGCGCGTTGAACCCGGGATTCCACGGGAGCGACACCGCCGCACCCGGTTGCACGGTGGCGTGGGCCAGGGTGATCGGCGTGTGCGTGGAACCCGGCCCGCGGTGGCCTTCGATCTCGCCGGCGATGATCCGGATCAGCGACCCGGCGTCCGGGGAGGTCACCAGACCCACCTGACCGCCCTCGAGATTCTGGTAATTGGGCGGGAGGAACTTGTCCTTGGCGGGCAGGTTCACCCACAGCTGGATGCCGTGGAACAGCCCGCCCGACTCGACCAGTTCGGCCGGAGGTGTCTCGATGTGCAGGATGCCGGACCCGGCCGTCATCCATTGCGTCGCCCCGTCTTCGATGAGGCCGCCGCCCCCGGCGGAATCCTGGTGGGCGAACCGCCCCTCGATCATGTAGGTCACGGTCTCGAAACCGCGGTGCGGATGCCAAGAGGTGCCCCGCGGTTCGCCGGGTTCGTAGTCGACCTCGCCCATCTGGTCCATGTGGATGAAGGGATCGAGGTCAGCGGCGGAGACACCGGCGAAGGCACGCACCACCGGGAACCCTTCTCCCTCGTACCCCCGCGGTCCGCGCGTGACCGAGCGGACGGGACGTTCGAGGGCGTCGACCCCGGGGGAGGACAGGCGCGTCAGGGTCAAGGTGTCGGCGGAGACGGCAGGCATGGGGTGCTCCTTCGTTCGGTAGTCGCTCAAATTTGAGCAACTCTGTGTGGCTCAACCGTCGGGGGCACCGGACTATTCCTCACGCGTTCGCTCTCCCGGCGGGCGACCGGTGGGCGATAATCCAGCCCATGGTCGACACCTCGTCATCGAAGCCGCCCGAGCGCCAACGCATCAAGAAGCTGGCGCAGGCGGCATTCAATGCCGACGTGACGGTCGAGCAGCTCGAGGGGATCATCGCCGACATGGGTGAGACCCTGGAGGGCCTCGGCCCGACCATGGGCAATCTCGATGCGACGATCGAGAAGCTGGATGCGACGCTCGTGCGGATGTCGGGAACACTCGACAACGTGGATGCCACCGTCGGTCGGATGTCCGATGTCGTGGCGCGGCTCGAGCGGGTCGTCGCCCGGGTCGAGGTGCTGGTCGGCATCGGGGAGGCGGCGCTTCGTCCGCTCGGAGCGCTCGAGTCCGCGGGCAGGTCGGTCGCGGCACGGTTCGGCCTCCACTGATCCGGGTTCGACGAGCAGGGCATACGAGCAGGCAACGAGAGAGCAGGGAATGACACCGGAAGAGCACAGTTTCCGCGGACCGCACGGCCAGACCATCGTCTACGACGTGCACCGGCCCGAGGGCGATCCGCGCGGCGTCGTGGTGATAGCCCACGGACTCGCCGAACACGGTCGACGGTACGGTCGCGTCGCCAAGCGCCTCGTGGCCGCGGGTTATCTGGTGGCGATTCCCGACCACATCGGTCACGGACGGTCCGGCGGCAAGCGGATGCGCCTGCGCCGTTTCGGCGAGTTCACCGGCGACCTCGACACCGTCATCGCCCACGTCTCCGACGACGCTCTCCCGACGTTCCTCATCGGCCACAGCATGGGCGGCTGTATCGCGCTCGACTACGCACTCGACCATCAGGAGAAGCTCGACGGTCTCATCCTGTCGGGTGCCGCGGTGCTGCCGGGGAACGACCTGTCTCCGCTCGCGGTCAAGGTCGCGCCGATTCTCGGGCGGATCGCGCCGGGACTGCCGACCACCGCGCTGAGTTCGTCGAGCATCTCCCGCGATCCGGCCGTCGTCGCGGCCTACGACGCCGATCCGCTCGTCTCGCGCGGAAAGATCCCGGCCGGGCTGGGCGGGGCGATGATCGCCACGATGCAGTCGTTCCCCGCGCGACTGCCGTCACTGCAGCTGCCGGTGCTCGTGATGCACGGCGGCGCCGACGCCCTCACCGATCCCAAGGGCAGCGAACTCGTCGAACGGCTCGCGGGTTCGGAGGACAAGACGCTGGTCATCTACGACGACCTGTTCCACGAGATCTTCAACGAACCCGAGCAGGACGTGGTTCTCGACGAGGTCGTGAGCTGGTTGGAGCGGCACTCGCCCGCTGCGTCGTAGAGCTTCCGCCGGTCAGGTCAGGCGGACGACGACGCCGGCGAGAAGCACCAGCACGCCGCCGATCTCACCCACGATCAGCGCGAGCATGAACAGATACGTCCCCGGCATCGGCTTCTCGAACTGATTCGTGGTGTCGCGCAGAGCGCCGTGGATGCAGTACGCGGCGATCGCGGCGACGAAGAACACGATCGGCACCGCGGCGGCCGCGAGGTTGACCACCGCTCCGAACGCGCTCAGCTCAACGAGTGCGGCGAGGACGAGGGTCGCGAACGAATACATCAGCGCCGCACGATGAGCGATGTCGACGTAGATGTGCGCGGCGTGCTCGGGCGACGTGCGGATTCCGTGGTACTTCCACACGCCCAGCGCCAGACCCCAGACCAGGATCAGCCCGGAGGCGATCACCACGGCGATGGTGTCGGTGCCGACGAGGTCGGCGAGATCGGAGGAGTTCACCTCGCAAACCTAACCGCTGCGGTCGGTATCGACGCGGACTGACAGATGAGTCAGCAACAGGTATCGCTCAGCGATACCTATTGCTGATCCTCTTGCCGGAGCGGCTTACCGAACCTGCGTGGTGGTGGTCGTCGTCGACGATGCGGGCTGCTCCGAGATCGGCGGCGACGGAGCGAGCTGCGGTGCGGAGGGGTCCGTCGTGGTCGCGGCCGATTCCTCTGCAGCGGAGGCGGATTCGGCCGCTGCCGACTCGGATGCAGCGGGCACGGAGGCTGACACGTCATCGCTCGACGGCGCAGCCGGCTCGGAGGCGTCGGACGGGACAGCCGATTCCGACGACGACGGGGTCTCCGACGACGCGGAGGAGGCGTCGGTCGATTCCGTGGCGGCCAGGATCGAGGCGTCGAGGGCGGGGGAGGCAGCGGCGGCCTTCTTCACGGCCATCGTGACCTTCGCGGGTGCATCGGGATCGGGGCTGCCCGACGCCGACACGACCGTCGTCTTCGCGGTGACCGGCGGGTTGTTGCGCAGCGCCTCGAGGACATGACCCTTGCCGTCGCCGAGAGCGCGACCCCAATTCTCCCAGGTGTGGCCGCCATAGTTGGGCAGCGAGATCACCGATGCACCGGACTGCTTGGCCTGCAGCTGCATCAGCACGGTCGACACCGCGGACAGGATCTCCAGCGCGATCGCCGAGATCTGGTCCTGAGGGGCGAGCTTAGCCAGTTCGGACGGGGTCAGGAAGCCGTTGCCCGACGAGATGACCAGTACCTGGCCGTTCTCCGCGAGCTTGCTGACGTTCTTCGACGGGTCGTTGTCGGTCCAGCGGGTCCCGCCCGGCTTTCCCCACATGTTGACGATGCCGCTGACGTAGTTCGACACCAGGCTCTGCGTCGCGAAGACGCCGAGGGCGCCGATGGGGTTGTCGGTCTGGTAGTAACCCGACATCGCCTGGACGACCTTGAACTGCTCGGGATGCCGTTCGGCGAGGGTCACCGCGGGACCGCCCGACATCGACAGACCGACGATCGCGTTGTTGTTGCGGGCGACGCCGAATTCCTTCTCCAGGTAGGCGGGGAGCTCGGAGGTCAGGAAGGTCTCCTGCTTGATGATGGTGTTGTCGCTGCCCGCACCGCCGTCCCAGTCGGTGTAGAACGACGACGCGCCGCCGACCGGCATGACCAGCGTCGTGTCGGCCTTGGCGTCGTAGACACGGGCGGCCTGGACATCGGTGGTCCACGCCGAGCGGGTCTCGCTGGCCCGCATGCCGTCGAGCAGATAGACACCGCTGTCACTGCCGCTCGATGCGCGGATCTGGACGATCACGTCGCGCTTCTGGGACTCCGACCACACCTTGCAGTTCTGCACGAAGTAACCGGACGAATCCCAGGTACAACCCGGGCGCAACTTCTCGGGATGACCGCGTAGGGCGCTGGCGGTGTTCGACGAGTCGAGCAGCGTGCTCGCCCCGAACAGACCGAGCGTGAGGATGGCGACGACCGAGATGCCGGTCAGTACCCGCCTGCGAGGCGAGAGACGACGGCGCTTCGGGCTGTTGGCCTCTGAACCGGGGGCCTCGGAAGGGTGGGCCTGCGATGAGTGCGACATAGAGCTCCTGACGTACGCGGCCACCCGAGGATCGCGTCGGTGCCGATGTCAAGAATGTCGTTCGACGACCCGACCGGCGTTACGCCGCTCTGTTCAGCCTGCCGCCTTCGCTGTTCGGATGGCGATCTCGGCGGTCTGTTCGGGGCGCTCCCACCAGAACATGTGACCGACACCGGCCCACTTCTCGAGGGACGCGCCGGGGATGGCGGCGGCCATACGCTCGCCCTCGGCGACGCCGATGACCTCGTCGACGTCGCCGTGGATGACGGTGGTGGGGACGCTGATGTCGGCCAGCCGGTCGCGGGTGTCGTGGCCGGCACAAGCCGTCGCCTGGGCCGCGACCACCGCCGACGGCACCTTGCGCAGTGTGGAGAACTTGGTGAACGTCTCGAATGCGCCGTCACCGGAACAGAACTCGGGGGACAGGTTGACCTCGAATGCGGTGCGGGCGACGCGCGCTGCGTCGCGGGAGGCGATGGCCTCGACCAGTCGTAGCGCGCCGGAGGTACCGATTGCGCCCGGACCTCCCGCGGTGGTGCACCCGAGGACGACACTACGCACGCGGTCGGCGTGGTCGAGAGTCAACTCCTGGGCGATCATGCCGCCCATCGACGTGCCCAGGACGTGCGCGGCGTCCCATCCGAGGCCGTCGAGGACGCCACGCGCGTCGTCGGCGAGATCGGCGATCGTGAACGAACCCTCGGCGCGGCTGCTCCCGCCGATGCCGCGGTGGTCGTAGACGGCGACTTCGAAGTGCGGGATGAGTCGGTCGAGGAGTTCGGCGGTCCACATCTCCCGATGTGCGGACATGCCGGCGATGAGGAGAAGCGGCTCGCCGGTGCCGGTCACCTCGACATCGAGGACGGTTGACGAGTCGGGGCCGGTGGGTATCAGCATGAAGGCCGAGCGTAGTCACGGTCCCTGCACCGCGTGGGCGTCGTGCGATAAACACCGGCGATCAATCCCGGGAATATGTGTCCTTGTCCTCGCCGAATGCGTCACTAGCCTCAGCCGAGAGACCTGACACGAGGAGACGCATGTACGCAACCGGCTTCGAACGGCCGACCGCCACCCGTCCGAGCCCATCGTCGATGCTGCGCGACGCGGGTGGGACCTACCTGGCGAACGGACTGATCGGACTGATCTTCGCCGCGTCGGGACCGGTGGCGGTGATCCTCGCGGCAGGTGCGGCGGGTGACCTCACCACCGCGCAGCTGACGTCGTGGATCTTCGGGGTCTTCGTGCTCAACGGGATCCTCACGGTGGTCGCCAGCTGGGTGTACCAGATGCCGCTGGGCTTCGCCTGGACGATCCCCGGCACGGTGCTCGTCGGTTCGGCGTTGGCGCACCTGAGGTGGGCCGAGGTCGTCGGTGCGTTTCTCCTGACCGGCCTGCTGATCGTCCTGGTGGGTCTGACCGGCCGTGTGCGACAGGCGATGTCGGCGATACCGATGCCCATCGTGATGGGCATGGTCGCCGGTGTGTTCCTGCAGTTCGGCCTCGACATCGTGGGCGCGGTGGGAGCAGACCCGTGGGTTGCGGTTCCGATCGTCGTCGCCTTCTTCGCGCTCCAGTGTCATCGGACGGTGAGCCGGCGGGTGCCGCCGATCATCGGCGCGTTCGTGGTGGGCGCGATAGCGGTCGTCGCGACCGGGTCATTCCACATCGATGCCCCGGCGTCGTCGATCGTGGCGGCGCCGGTCTTCACCGTCCCGGAGTTCACCGTCCGGGCGGCGATGGAACTGGTGGTGCCGCTGGCCATCACCGTGATCGTCGTGCAGAACGGACAGGGCGTCGCGGTGCTGCGCGGCGCCGGACACCATCCGCCGGTCAACGTGATCACCGTGGCGAGCGGGTTGTGGTCGGCACTCGCGGCATCGGTCGGCGCGATCTCGTCGTGCCTGACCGGTCCCACCAACGCGTTGCTGGTCGCCGGTGGCCGCCGCGACCGCCACTACATCGCGGCGTTGACCTTCGGGGTCCTCGCGATCGCGATCGGCGTGTTCGCGCCGGTGTTCGTGACGTTCATGCAGGCGATGCCGTCGGCATTCATCGCCACGGTCGGCGGTCTGGCGCTTCTCGGTGCGCTGCAGGGAGCGTTCCGCGGAGCGTTCGGCTCCCGGTTCACGATGGGCGCGCTGGTGACCTTCCTGGTCTCGGTGTCGGACCTGACGGTCCTGAACATCGGGTCGGCGTTCTGGGGCCTCGTCGCCGGGATGGCGGTGTCGTGGGTGGTCGAACGCGACGACTTCCGCGCCGACGACCCGGCTGAGCACTGACAGACGGGGCGCAGACAGAAACCGGCGGGCACATCCAGAGTGGATGTGCCCGCCGACTTCTCGAGAGAGGGCGGCGTCAGACGCCGTAGCCGAGCAGCGACTTGACCTCGAGGAACTCGTCGAAGGCGTAGTCGCCCCATTCGCGGCCGTTGCCGCTCTTCTTGTAGCCACCGAACGGTGCGACTGGGTCGACCGTGGCGCCGTTGAGGCCGATCGAACCCGCGCGGATGCGCGAACCGATGCGGCGGACCTCGTCGATGTCCTTGCCGGAGACATAACCGGCGAGGCCGTACTCGGTGTCGTTGCCGATCTTGATCGCCTCGTCGATCGAGTCGTAGGCGATCACGACGAGGACCGGGCCGAAGACCTCGGTTCGGGCGATCTCCATGTCGTTGGTGACGTTGGTGAACACCGTCGGCTTCACGTAGTAGCCCGTCTCGAGGCCCTCCGGGCGTCCGGCTCCACCGATGACCGGGGTGGCGCCGTCGGCGATCGCCCGCTCGATGAGGCCCTGGATCTTGTCGAACTGTGCCTCGGAGACCACCGGGCCGAGCTGCACGTCGGTCGTCGGATCGCCGACGGTGATGTTCGGCTCGACCGACTTCGCGATCTCGGCGACCTCGTCGAGGCGGGAGGACGGCACGAGCATGCGGCTCGGGGCGTTGCACGACTGGCCGGAGTTCATCATCATCGCCGCGATGCCGCCGGCGACGTTCTTCGCGAAATCTTCGTCGTCGAGGATGATGTTGGGGCTCTTGCCGCCGAGCTCCTGAGCGACACGCTTGACCGACGGAGCCGCGGTCTTGGCGACCTCGATGCCCGCACGGGTGGAGCCGGTGAACGAGATCATGTCGATGTCGGGGTGGGCGGCCAGCGCGGCGCCGACGCCCGGTCCGTCACCGTTGACGAGGTTGAACACGCCGGCGGGAACGCCTGCGGCGTCGAAGATCTCGGCGACGATGGCCGCGCTGAACGGTGCCACCTCGGAGGGCTTGAGCACCATGGTGCAACCGGTGGCCAACGCCGGGGCGACCTTGCACATGACCTGGTTGAGCGGCCAGTTCCACGGCGTGATGAAGCCACAGACACCGATCGGCTCCTTGACGATGCGGTGTCCGCCGCGGTCCTCGCTGAAAGAGAAGCCGGGCAGCTGGGCGGCGGCGGTCATCAGGTGGCCGAGGCCGATCGGAACCTGCGCGGCGTTGGTGAGGCCGACGGGCGAGCCCATCTCCTCGGTGACCGCGGCGGCGAGGTCACCCATCCGGTTCTGGTACTCGGCGATGATCCGGTTGATGACCTCGAGGCGTTCCTCGACGGTGGTCTGGCCCCAGGTCTCGAAGGCGCGGCGGGCGGCTTCCACTGCGGCGTCGACATCGGCGGCGCTTCCGATCGCGACCTGCCCGGCGGCCTTCTCCGTGGCCGGGTTGATCACGTCGATGACGTTGAGCTCGGCGGGTTCCACCCACTGGCCGTCGATGTAGAACTTGGTGATGTCCGGCATATCGCCTCCGTTGTCGCACTGATGTGAGGACATTTGTTGTCGATTTCACACTCTATGCCGTGAGGCGTCGGAGGTCTCGTGAATCCGGCAGCCGGAGCAGGCCGTCGGGCGAGGCGTTTTGGGACAGCCGTCCCAGTCGCATTTTGCGACAGTTGGTCAGGAGGTTCGGGGACTAAGGTCGAGGCATGATTCTCATCGTCGTGAAATGGCCCATCAAGCCCGAGTATGCCGACGAATGGCCGGAGCTGTCGCGTGAGTTCACCGAGGCGACGCGCGCCGAGCCGGGCAACAAGTGGTTCGACTGGTCGCGTTCGCTGGACGACCCGCACACCTACGTGCTGGTCGAGGCATTCGACGACGACGCGGCCGAGGCGCACGTGACCTCACCGCATTTCAAGCAGGCGCAGCAGGAACTGCCCAAGTACCTGCAGCGGACCCCGGACGTCATCAACACCACGATCGAGGGCGACAGCTGGTTCGAGCTGGGTGAGTTCCGGGTCGAGTAGCGGGGCCTCAACCCCCGTGCACGCTGCTGAGGATTGCGATGATCACGCCCGCGATCGTCAGCACGCCGACCACCCACGCCATCGTGATCGCGAGGCGACGGCGACGGAACCGTGCCGCATTGATCGCGACGCCGAGGCACACGAGGATCGCGATCGAGTAGAGCGAGATGCCGAGGGTGAGCAGCGCGGCCGAGGAATCGGCGGCTACAGAGTCGGCGGCTGGGGAGTCGGCGGCCAGAACCCGGGTGGACATGCCCACGAGTACATCACCACGGCTGCATCACCCCGGCGCTGACCCGAGCCAACCGCGTCGTGAACTCTCGGGCGGACGCAGCACCAAGCGCTTGCTAGGGTTCCCGCATCGGCTCGGTCGAGGAGGATGCGTGGACGTCGACGGCAAGGATCTGACGGGCAACGTCTTCGTGGTGACCGGTGCGGGCAACGGGATCGGCCGTTGCGTCGCACTGGATCTGATCGCCCGCGGTGCGACGGTGGTCGGCGCGGACATCAACGAGGTCGGTCTCGCGGAGACCGGGCGGCTCGTGGGGGACTCCCGGTTCCACGCCCACAAGCTCGACATCGGCGATCGCGAAGCGGTGCAACGGTTTCCGGACGCGGTTCTCGCTGACGTCGAGCACGTCGACGGGCTGTTCAACATCGCCGGCATTCCGCAGGACACCCAACCGATCGCCGACGTCGACGACGACCGCATCGACCTGCTCATGCGCGTCAACTACTACGGCACCGTGTGGCTCACGCGGGCCTTCCTGCCGCATCTCGAACAGCGTCCCGACGGCGGGTTGATCCTCATCACGTCCAGCCTGTCCGGGCTCGCGCCGTTCCCCGGTGCGGCGTTCTACGGAGCCAGCAAGGCGGCGGTCGCGTTCTTCGGTTACGGACTCGCGCAGGATCAGCGTGGAAAGAAGTCGAAGGTCACCGTCACGACGGTCCTTCCGGGGACCATCTGGACCGACCTGGTCCGCAACACCTCCAAGGCTCTCGGCACCCCCGAAGCCCTCGCGAGGAACTTCGCGATGGCCCCGGAGAAGGCTGCACGCCTGATCGTCGACGCCGCCCTCGCCGGGCGGGTCCGTGTGGTGGTCGGCAAGGACGCCCACGTGTTCAACGGGGCACGCAGGCTCAGTTCGCGGTTGAGCGAGCGCATGGCATATGCACAGGTGGGCCGATTCGTGTATCGGCCGACGCGTCGTCGGAACGGATGACACCGAGCCGGGAGCCGGACCTACTGGTTGAATTCGATCATGCGATCTCCCGGATCATCCTCTGCGCGCACCGTCGTGGCCCGTGTCGTGACTGCCGTGGCCGCCCTGTCCGTCGTCGTGGGACTCGGTGCCGCTCCGGCGCTCGCCGCGCCGTCGGACGGCGAACGGACGTCGCTCAGCTACGTCGCGCTGGGTGATTCGCGGGCGGCCAGCCCCACCACGCTCACCCAGTTCCAGGGATGCTCACGGTCGGATACCGCCTACCCCGATCTGCTGGCGAAGACCATCGGCGCGACATCGTTCCGCACGGTTGCCTGTGTCGGCGCTCGCGGAGAGAACATCACCTCGGCGCCGCAGTTGCGCTTCGACGGACTCCATCCGCCGCAGATCCAGGCGGTGCGTCCGGACACGGACCTGATCACGATCTCGATCGGCGCCAACGATGCCAACTGGGGCAACCTCTCGCGCTGGTGTATCGCGCCGATCCAGGGCATGGACTCGCAGTGCCGGACCAATCCCTTCTACGTGAACGGGGTCAACGACGGGCTGCGTGCGCTCGAGGCCTCGGTCGATTCGTCGCTGAAGGCGGTCCGTGCGCAGGCGCCCAGGGCGGTCATCGCCGTGGTCGGCCAGGGCGGGTACTTCGGGAACCGCGGATGCTATCCCGCCAACCCGGCGAGCGACGCCGACATCTCGTTCATCCGGAACAGCTTCCTCGGTCGGTACAACACGATCCTGAAGAAGGTGTCCGAACGGCACCGCGCCATCTTCGTCGACATCCAGAACCAGGTCGTCGGACATGACGCCTGCTCGCGGGACAAGTGGTTCGAAGGCTTCGTGCCGACCAGCATCTACCTCGGATTCCACCAGAACCTCAAGGGGAACCAGGCCATGGCCCGACTGATCGCCGAGGCGTTGCCGCAGGACCTCCGTACCTCGCGCTGAGTCCGGAATCCCGGTGCCCCCAGTCGGACTCGAACCGACACTGTACCGATTTTAAGTCGGCTGCCTCTGCCAATTGGGCTATGGGGGCTTCGGAGTGAGCATAGTCAGGCTCCGTGACCTGCCTGTTCCTCGACCCGCTCTTCCTTGACCCGCCCACCTGACCGGGTGATCATCGGAGACATGGACGCGGCAGCGGTGACCGGCGCACGGAACTGGGAGGCTGTCCGAACGCGGCATCCCGAACTCGTCGACCGTCTGGAGGTCGGCCTGACACAGGGCGATCCGCTTGCCGATGCGGTGGTCGTCGAGGCCCGAGAACGGGGCATGTCGTTCTCGACACTCGTCGATCTGCTCGAGTCCCATGCGGATTCGGAGACGGCGGATGATCCCGACCGGATCGAGATGCCGGCGTCGATGCGCCGCCTGCTGCAGGTGACGAGCACCCCGCCGACCTGGTTCGACGCGGCGTTCGCGGCGTCGGGGGCACGCGCGTGGTGGCGATTCGGCACGCTGCAGTCCTCGACGCTCTATCAATCGCTGATCTACGGGTACAAGGCACAAGGGTTCGTTCGACCCCTGGTCGCGACCGGGCGCCTCGGGTTGGGGACCCGCGACCGGGTGCAGTCGACCGCGCGTTGGGTCGCGGAGGCGACCACGCCCGGCGCGATGCTGCCGGGTAACCCCGGTTGGATTGCGACACTGCGTATCCGACTTCTCCATGCCTACATCCGCGATGCCCTCACCCATCCCCGTGGCGCAGACGGGGAGGACCAGGGCTGGGACGAGGCCGCGTGGGGCGTGCCGATCAACCAGACCTACTCGGTCATGACCATCTCGTGCGGGTTCCTCGCGCTGCCCCTGCTGGTCGCGCGCGACCTCGGCATCCACTACAGCAGCGCCGAGCGGGAGGCGATCACCCACCTGTGGCGGTGGATCGGCTGGGTCATCGGCGTCGACGACGACCTGCTGCCGGCCAACCACGGTGAGGCGGCCGATCTCTTCCGAGTCGCCGCGGAGTTCGAACTCGAACCCGACGACTCGTCGAAGGTGCTCATCAAGGCGTTGCTCCACGAGGGTTACGACCTGCCCGGTGTCGTCCACGGTGCTGCGCCGATCCCGGTGCCCTCGGTCCTGGTGTCCGCGCTCGATGCGGTCACCGGTCCCATCCTCCGGTCGTCCTTCGCCGCGATCTCGACGCGGTGGGTGGAACGACCGGTCGCGCGGCGCATGGGCTTACGTCGTTCGCCGTTGCATCACCTCGTCGACGTGGCACGACCGGCGATCCGGTTGCGGGAGATCATCCGCACGACCGGGCTGCTCGGCTCGGAGTCCGCCGTCATCGAACGTGAACTCCGCACCGTGCGCCGCGGGCTCGGGATGGAAGTTCACGCAGGGCAAACATCGTTGACCCGATAACTTACTGCTGATAACTTAACGCCGTAAAGTCGACCGAGGCGAGGGGGACGCACGGTGGTTCGATTGACACGGCTGATCATCGCGATGCCGAAGAGGGTGCTGCTCGGCGCCTTCGTCCTGATCGTGGTCTGCGGCGCATACGGTGCGACCGCCGCCGAACATCTCCTGGCAGGTGGCTACAGCGCTCCGAACGCCGAATCCGCGCGAGCCGACAATGTGCTCGACGAGACCTTCAACCGGGGCGGCATCCAGGTCGTCCTCAAGCTCGACGGCCCCGACGGCGTGGACATCTCGCGCGATCCGACCGCGAAAGCCGTGGCCGACAACATCATCCGTGACCTCGATACCAACGAGCACGTGCAGGACCAGATCCTGTCGGTCTGGACCCACCCGACCCTCGACTCGGCGCTGGTCAGCCGCGACCGGGCGTCGACTCTGATCATCGTCGCCCTCGAGGGGGGCGAGGACCTCGCACCGGCCCGGGCGGCCGAGATCGACGAGGAGTTCACCGGCGAGCGAGATGGGATCTCGATCCGGGTCGGCGGCCAGGCGCTCGTCTACTCGCAGGTCAACGAGCAGACCGCGTCCGACCTGCTGATGGCCGAGGCGATCGCCATCCCCATCACCTTCATCGTGCTGATCTTCGTCTTCGGCGGACTGATCGCGGCAGCATTGCCCGTCGGCATCGGCATCATCTCGATCATCCTGACGTTCGCGCTGCTGCGGGCGATCGGATCGGTCACCGACGTCTCGGTGTTCGCGCTGAACCTGACCACCGCACTCGGTCTCGCGCTGGCCATCGACTACACGTTGCTGCTGCTCACGCGCTATCGGGAAGAGGTCGATCGGGGACTCGAACGTCCCGACGCGATCGTCGCGACCCTCGCGACAGCCGGTCGGACCGTGGCGTTCTCGGCGGTGACCGTGGCGCTCTCGCTCAGTGCACTGGTGCTGTTCCCGCAGTACTTCCTGCGTTCCTTCGCCTTCGCCGGCCTGGGCGTCGTGGCGGTGGCGGCGTTCTCCGCGCTCATCATCACCCCGGCCGTGCTGATGGTCCTCGGGGATCGGATCGACGCCCTCGACGCACGCAAACCCATGCGTCGACTGTTGCGTCTGCCGCCACCGCAGCCCCGCGAGCCGGAGGACACCCGGTGGTACCGGCTCGTCCAGTGGGTACTCCGACATGCACTGCCGGTTGCCGCGGTGGTCACCATCTTCTTGCTGGTCCTCGGCGCACCGTTCCTGTCCCTCCGGATGGGCTTCCCCGACGACCGCGTGCTCCCGGAGTCCGCGAGTTCCCACGCCATCCAGCAGGAGATCCGCGACGGCTACGAGGACGATCTCTCCTCGGGGATCACCATCGTCGTGCAGGGACCGGCGGGACCGGAGTCGCTCGCCGCGTACACGAAGGCGCTGTCGCAGGTCGACGACGTCAACTCGGCCGGCTCGTCGGCGGGGACCTTCGTCCGCGGCGAGGCGCTCGCGCCCGGCAGTCCGGACGACAGTCGCGGCGACGTGCACGTCGTCAACGTGTCCACCGATCGCGACCCGACGAGCGATGCCGGTATGCAGCAGCTCGACGCCTTGCGCGCGGTGCCCGCACCCGAGGGAACGGACACCCTGTTCACCGGTCTGGCGGCGACCACCGACGACACCGTCAGTTCGATCTTCGCCCACACCCCCTGGGTGCTGGCCATCATCGCCGTGGCCACGTTCGTCCTGCTGTTCCTCTTCACCGGCAGCGTCGTCCTCCCGCTGAAGGCCCTCGTCCTCAACATCCTGTCGCTGTCGGCGACCTTCGGTGCGATGGTCTGGTTCTTCCAGGAGGGCCACCTCGACGGCCTGGGCACGACGGCGACCGGAACGCTCAACGCGACCGTGCCGGTGCTGCTGTTCTGCGTGGCGTTCGGCCTGTCCATGGACTACGAGATGTTCCTCCTCGGACGTGTGCGGGAGGAATGGCTGAAGTCCGACCGCACCCGCCAGGCGAACGACCATGCGGTGGCGTTGGGCCTCGCGCGCACCGGCCGGGTGATCACGGCGGCTGCCCTGTTGATGAGCATCGTGTTCGCCGCGATCGCGGCCTCCCAGGTGTCGTTCATGCGTATGTTCGGGGTTGGGCTGGCGCTGGCAGTGGTAATGGACGCGACCCTGGTCAGGGTGTTCCTGGTGCCCGCGTTCATGCGCCTCGTCGGACGCGCCAACTGGTGGGCGCCGCCGCCGCTGCGGAAGCTCCACGACCGCTTCGGGTTGTCCGAGGAGGTCGCCGGCCTCCCTGGGGACGACCCACCCGGACCACAGCGAACTCACGAGAAGGATCGAGCGCAGGAGAGCAGTGACGACACGCAGACGGGCGAGGTCGCCTCGCGGGGCAGGTGAGATCCTCGCCGAGGAGATCATCGAGGCCGCGGGTGAGCTCCTGGTCGAGCACGGAGACGACACCGCCATGTCGATCCGGGCGGTCGCCACTCGCGTCGGGGTGACCCCGCCGTCGATCTATCTGCACTTCGCCGACAAGGACGCGCTGCTCGACGCCGTGTGCGCCCGGTACTTCGAGCGGCTCGACGCCCAGCTCGCCACCGCCACCGAGGACATCACCGACCCGCTGGACCGTGCGCTGCAACTCGGGCTGGCCTACATCCGTTTCGCGGTCGCGACCCCGGTGCTCTACCGGGTGGCCTTCGGCAAGCCCGCCGATGCGGCACATCCCTCCAAGGTCGATCAGGTGCTGACCGCCAGCGCCTACGCGCGATTCGCGGATACGGTGGCCGAACTCGCCGACGAGGGCATGTTCGGTCGTGACGAGGTGAACGACGTCGTCCTCGAACTCTGGGCCGCTGCGCACGGCGTCGCCTCGCTGATGCTCGCCAAGCCCGGCCTGGGGTGGGGGGACCAGTTCGAGCGGGCCGAGTCGATGCTGAAGGCCGTGTGCCTCGGACGTGCGGTGATGACCGTGAACGCGGCCGATCGGGACCCCGAATCCGCCCGGGCATGGCTGGCGACGCTCCGCTCCGGGCAGGACGGGGAGTAGTCGTGAACGACAGAATGGTCAAGGGCCGGTAAAGTCGCATTCGACACGGTCGTCTTGTGATCCCGTCAGGGAACTCACAGGAATGACCCGACGTTGAGACGGTATACATCCGTACCGATTAAGGAGCGCTTCGTGCGAGAGAGCAGCAATCCGGTGATGCGCGGCGTGGTCCGCGACAATCAATCCGGATACGCGGGATTCGGGGCCGGCATGGCCGGCGCCGGCGTCTCGATGAACAAATACGGTCAGGCCACTGATCCGTACACCCCGCAGGCACCGTCGGCCACCCGGCAGCTCACGATCGACGACGTGGTCACCAAGACCGCGATCACCCTGGGTGTCCTCACGGTTGTCGCGATCGCGACCTACTTCGGCATCTCCAGCCGGGCCACCGAGGCCGCTCAGACGAGCCTCGCGCTGCCGCTGATGATGGTCGGCGCGATCGGCGGCCTCGTCCTCGTCCTGGTCGCGACCTTCGGTCGCAAGCAGGACAACCCGGCCATCGTGCTCGCCTACGCGGCATTCGAGGGTCTGTTCGTCGGTTCGATCTCGTTCGTCTTCGCGAACCTGGTCGTCGGCGGTGACATCTCGGCCGGAGCCCTGATCGGACAGGCCGTCCTCGGTACGTTCGGCGTGTTCTTCGGCATGCTGTTCGTCTACAAGATCGGCGCCATCCGCGTCACGCCGCGCTTCACCCGGATGCTGTTCGCCGGCATGATCGGCGTGCTCGTGCTGATGCTCGGCAACCTGGTCATCGGCCTGTTCACCGGTGAGGCCGGCATCCTGCGCGACGGCGGCCCGATCGCGATCATCTTCTCGCTGGTCTGCATCGCGCTGGCGGCGTTCAGCTTCCTGCTCGACTTCGACTCCGCCGACCGCCTGATCCGCGCGGGCGCACCCGACCGCGCCGCCTGGGGCGTCGCTCTCGGTCTGACCGTCACCCTGGTCTGGCTGTACGTCGAGATCCTGCGCCTGCTGAGCTACTTCAACTCGGACTAGTTCCCGACGCGGCCGACCGCCGCACCGGACCCGACGACGAACCCCGCACTCTCGGAGTGCGGGGTTCGTTGTCGTCTGTCCGGGGGAAATCGGCGTCAAGCGCACATCGGAAAATCGAGATTATGCCGACCATCGAGCATGGTGTGGTTCCTGTTTCAGCTGGCGCTGATGATCGTCGGCGCGATCGTGCACATATCGGTGGACCGGTCGGCGCGCAGGCGCACCACCGGCCGCGTGGCAGAGCTCGTGATGCTCTGGATTCTCGTACCCGGCGGGATCTTCGGGATCCTGGCCGGCATCGGACATGTCGGTCCGAACGCGGCGGAGGTCGCCAAGGACATCGGACCCGACTTCCACCCCGGCATGTTCCAGTGGGAACTCGGGTGGAACGACATCGCAGTGGGGCTGCTGTGCGTGCTGACCTTCCGGGTGCGTAACCGCGGCGGATGGCTCGACGCCGCGGTCTGGGCGCTGGCGATCAGCTACGGCGGCGACCTCGCCGGCCACATCTCGCAGTACTACATCCACGACAACCACGCGACCGACAACGCGTGGGCGATCCCGGCCGAGATCTACATCGTCGGCGTCGTGGTGATCGCGTGGGTGATCTACCGACGAACAACCCCCCGCAGCGTTGCGATCCTGGGACCGAACGCGGCGAGGGGCGTCGACGAAGGGGTCGAGGCTCGCGTCAGCTGAGGCGCTCGAGCACCATGGCCATACCCTGGCCGCCGCCGACACACATCGACTCGATGCCGAAGGTCTTGTCGTGGGTGCGGAGGTTGTTGAGCAGGGTCGTGGTGATCCGCGCGCCGGTCATGCCGAACGGGTGGCCGAGAGCGATGGCGCCGCCCGACACGTTCAGCTTGTCGTGGCCGATGCCGAGCTCGTTGGCCGAGCCGAGCACCTGGACGGCGAAGGCCTCGTTGATCTCCACGAGGTCGATGTCGGACAGCGACATCCCGGAGACCTTGAGCACCTTGCGGATCGCCTCGATCGGGCCCAGGCCCATGATCTCCGGCGAGAGGCCGGTGGCCGCGGTGGCGACGACCCGGGCGAGCGGGGTCAGACCGAGTTCCTTGGCCTTGGTGTCGCTCATGATGACCAGTGCGGCGGCACCGTCGTTGAGCGGGCAGGCGTTACCCGCGGTGATGGTGCCGTCGGGGCGGAAGACCGGCTTCAGCTGCGAGATCTTCTCGTAGGTCGTACCCGCGCGCGGGCCGTCGTCGGTGGTGACCTGCGTGCCGTCGGGCAGGGTGACCGGGTCGATCTCCCGCTCGAAGAAGCCGGACTTGATGGCTTCCTCCGCACGGTTCTGGCTGAGGACGCCCCAGCGGTCCTGGTCCTCACGCGAGATGCCGGTGAAGGAGGCGACGTTCTCGGCGGTCTGGCCCATCGCGATGTAGACGTCCGGGATGAGTCCGTCCTGGCGGGGGTCGTGCCAGATCCCGGCGTCGCCCGCGGCGGAGAGTTCGGTGCGCGCCATCGCGTCGTCGAACAGCGGGTTCTTGGAGTTCGGGGCGCCGTCGGCACCGCCGGAGATGCCGAAGCTCGACACGCTCTCGACGCCGCCGGAGATGATGACGTCGGCCTCGCCGGCCTTGATGGCGTGCAGCGCCATGCGGGTGGTCTGCAGCGACGACGAGCAGTAGCGGTTCACGGTCACGCCGGGGATGTGGTCGTGGCCGAGTTCTACGGCGATCACGCGGGCGATGTTGTAGCCGCCCTGTCCGCCGGGCTGACCGATGCCCCAGTGGATGTCCTCGATGTCGGCCGGGTCGAGTTCGGGCACCTTCGCGAGGGCCGCTTCGACCATCTGACGGGACAGTTCGTCGGGACGGACGTCTTTGAGGGATCCCTTGGCGGCGCGGCCGATCGGGGAGCGGGCGGTGGATACGATAACTGCTTCAGCCATGCGCTCACGCTACCTCAACCAAGCAGATGCTTGGTCGCATTGGGTGGGTGATCACACCTGCTTGAGCAGGCGGCGGAGTCCGGTGGCCACTCGCGTCTCCTCCACCGCGGGAGATTCTTCCGGGGGCTCGGGCAGCGGGGCCGAACCCCATTCGCCGATGGCGTCGAGGACCGGCGGCAACAGGATGTCGGCGGCGAGCGCATATCCCGCCGCCGACGGGTGGTACTGATCCGGTGACAGCATGAAATCGTGCTGGGCCCGGAATTCCTTGGCCATGAGGTCGGCGAGTGGAACCGGGTGTCCGCCTGCGGCGCGCACCGCCGATCGCTGCGCCGCTGCGAGTCGAAGACCCCACTGCCGCAACACGGTTCGCAACGGTTGCGGGATGGCGGTGATCACCCCGAAGTCGGGACAGGTGCCGACGACGACCTTCGCGCCGCCGCCGATGAGCAGGCGCACCGCGTCGCCGAGCCGACGGGCCGACGCGCGGATGCCGTTGCGGGAGGTCACATCGTTCGCGCCGATCAAGATGATCGCCACATCCGGTCGTTCACGGGCGATGAACATCGCGTCGATCTGGGCGGCCAAACCCTTTGACGTCGCACCGACGATGGCCTTGTTGGCGTAGCGGACCGTCTTGCCGGTCTCGGCCGCGACGCGACGCGCGACCTGCACGCCGGGCGTCTCGTCGGCCGTCTCGACGCCGAGCCCGGCCGCGGTGGAATCGCCGAAGACCGTCAGGAACAGATCGATCGGGGTGTCGCGGGTGTAGCGCGTGACCCGGCCGTCCGGGTGGTAGACGCCGTCGCCGTCGGGCGCGTTGTCGGTGCGGTGGGGGATCACCGTGCGGGCGGTCGCGGCCTGGTCGTTGAGGAAGTTCCACACCGCCCATCCCGCCCCGGCCCCGGCCGCGGTGGCTGCCGCCGTGGCCCCGACGTCGCGGGCGACCCGACCCCAGAATCGACCGTCGGTACCGACCCTGCGACTCAAACCGGACACGGCCGCCAGTCTAGAGGGGTCGGCCGGGTGTCGAAGGGACCCGCGGGTTGACGACGGCCGGGTGACAGGGGCGACGACGGTTCTGGGACCATGGAGGCATGCGCATCGCCAATCACGTTGTGGACCTGGTGGGCAACACCCCTCTGGTCAAGCTGAACTCCGTCACCGCGCCCGGATCCGGGCTGGTCGCGGCCAAGGTGGAATACCTCAATCCCGGCGGGAGCAGCAAGGACCGCATCGCGGTTCGGATGATCGACGCCGCGGAGGCCTCCGGCGAACTCAAGCCCGGCGGCACCATCATCGAGCCGACGTCCGGCAACACCGGCGTCGGTCTCGCGCTCGTCGCGCAGCAGCGCGGTTACAAGTGCGTGTTCGTCTGCCCCGACAAGGTCGGCGAGGACAAGCGCAACGTGCTGCGCGCCTACGGGGCCGAGGTCGTCGTGTGCCCGACCGCCGTGCCGCCGGAGCACCCGGACAGCTACTACAGCGTGTCCGACCGCCTGGTGCGCGAGATCGAGGGCGGGTGGAAGCCCAACCAGTACGCCAACCCTGCCGGCCCGCAGAGCCACTACGAGACCACCGGTCCGGAGATCTGGGCCGACACCGACGGCAAGGTCACCCACTTCGTCGCCGGCGTCGGAACCGGCGGCACCATCACCGGCACCGGGCGTTACCTCAAGGAGGTCTCCAACGGTGCGGTGAAGGTCGTCGGCGTCGACCCCGAGGGTTCGGTCTACTCCGGCGGAACCGGACGCCCGTACCTCGTCGAGGGTGTCGGTGAGGACTTCTGGCCGGCCGCCTACGACCCGGACATCCCGGACGAGATCATCGCCGTCTCCGACGCCGACTCGTTCGACATGACGCGCCGCCTCGCCCGCGAGGAAGGTCTTCTCGTCGGCGGTTCCTGCGGTATGGCCGTGGTGGCCGCCCTCCAGGTCGCCGAGCGTGAGGGACCCGACGCCGTCGTCGTCGTGCTCCTCCCGGACGGTGGACGCGGTTACATGGCCAAGATCTTCAACGACGAGTGGATGAGCAGCTACGGCTTCCTCCGCACGCCGCTGGACGCCAACACCAAGGAGTCGCTCGTCGGCGACGTGCTGCGCGGCAAGACCGGCGCCCTGCCCGACCTCGTCCACACCCACCCGCAGGAGACGCTGCGCGACGCCATCGAGATCCTCCGTGAATACGGGGTGTCCCAGATGCCGGTCGTCGGCGCCGAACCGCCGGTCATGGCCGGCGAGGTCGCGGGTGCGGTCACCGAGCGCGATCTGCTCAGCGCGGTCTTCGAGGGTCGCGCCAGCCTGGCCGATCCCGTCTCGGCCCACATGGGAGATCCGTTCCCGCTCATCGGTTCCGGTGAGCCGGTCAGTGCCGCCACCAAAGCCCTCGGCGACAGCGATGCCCTGATGGTCGTCGAGGACGGCAAGCCCATCGGCGTCATCACGCGCCACGACCTGCTCGCGTTCGTCTCGAGCCACCCCATCGTCGGATAGGAGCACCACACTGTGAGTGAACGACGCAGCGCCGCGGATTCGGTTCGCTGGCAAGGTTTCTCGACCCGCGCCATCCATGCCGGATACGACCCGGATCCCCAGACCGGTGCGGTGAACGTGCCGATCTACGCCAGCTCGACCTTCGCCCAGGACGGCGTCGGCGGACTGCGCGACGGCTTCGAGTACGCGCGCACCGGCAACCCGACGCGACGCGCGCTGGAGGCCAATCTCGCCGCACTCGAGCACGGAACCTACGGTCGCGCCTTCGCCTCCGGCATGGCGGCCACCGACTGTCTGCTGCGTTCGACGCTGCGTCCGGGCGACCACCTGGTGATCCCCAACGACGCCTACGGCGGCACCTTCCGTCTCATCGACAAGGTGTTCACCCAGTGGGGCATCACCTACTCGGTGGCGCCGGTGTCCGACGTCGCCGCGGTGCGTGACGCCATCCGTCCGGAGACCAAGCTCGTCTGGACCGAGACGCCCACCAACCCGCTGCTCAACGTCGGCGACATCGAGACGATCGCCTCCATCGCGCACGAGGCCGGTGCGAAGCTCGTGGTGGACAACACCTTTGCCTCGCCCTACCTGCAGCAGCCGCTGACGCTCGGCGCCGACGTCGTGCTGCACTCGACCACCAAGTACCTCGGCGGCCACTCCGACGTCGTCGGCGGTGCGCTGGTCACCGACAGCGAAGAACTCGACGAGGCCTTCGCCTTCCTGCAGAACGGCGCGGGCGCGGTTCCCGGACCGTTCGACGGCTACCTGACGATGCGCGGCACCAAGACGCTCGCCGTCCGCATGGACCGCCATTGCGACAACGCCGAGAAGGTCGTCGAGTTCCTGAACTCGCACGACAAGATCGAGGCCGTCCTGTACCCGGGACTCGAGAACCACCCGGGTCACGAGGTCGCGGCGAAGCAGATGAAGCGCTTCGGCGGCATGGTGTCGGTCCTGGTCAAGGGCGGCATCGAAGAGGCCAAGGCCTTCTGCGCCCGCACCGAGGTCTTCACGCTCGCCGAATCGCTGGGCGGCATCGAGTCGCTGATCGAACATCCCGGCGCGATGACCCACGCGTCGACGGCCGGTTCGCTGCTGGAGGTCCCCGCCAACCTGGTCCGACTGTCGGTGGGTATCGAGGACATCGACGACATCCTGGGTGACCTGGAGAACGCGCTGCGCTGAGCGCCATGCTGCTGACCCCGGCCGACATCGAGAAGGCGACCACCGAGCTGTCCGGTGTCGTCCGCCGGACGCCGATGGTGGCATCCCGCGTGCTGTCCGAGCGGAGCGGGGCCGACGTCTGGCTCAAGTGCGAGAACCTGCAACGGACCGGCTCGTTCAAGCCGCGCGGTGCGTATCTGCGGATATCTCGACTGACCGCCGAGGAGCGCGTCCGCGGCGTCGTCGCGGCGAGCGCGGGCAACCACGCGCAGGGTGTCGCCTGGTCGGCGACCGAGCTGGGCCTCACCGCACGCGTGTACATGCCGACCGGTGCGTCGTTGCCCAAGATCGCGGCGACGAAAGCCTATGGCGCCGAAGTGGTTCTGGCCGGCGAGACGGTGGACGACGCGCTCGTCGAGGCCCAGCGGTACGCGGATCAGACCGGGGCCGTGCTGATCCATCCGTTCGACCACCTCGACATCGTCGCCGGCCAGGCGACGGTCGGGATCGAGATCCTCGAGCAGATGCCCGACGTCACCACGATCGTCGTACCACTCGGCGGCGGCGGTCTGCTCGCCGGAGTCGCCGCGGCAGTACAGGCGTCGAGGCCGGACGTCCGAGTGATCGGTGTGCAGGCGGCGCAGGCCGCGGCCTGGCCGACATCTCTGGCGGCGACCCGTCCGGTTCCCGCGGCGTCGATGAACACCATGGCCGACGGCATTGCCGTGGCCCGGCCGGGTGACGTTCCGTTCGCGCACGTCACCGAGTACGTCGACGAGGTCGTCACGGTCAGCGAGGAAGAGCTGAGCACGGCGCTCCTGCTGATGCTCGAGCGGGCGAAGATGGTCGTCGAACCCGCCGGTGCCGCAGGCGTTGCCGCGGCGGTCGGCGGCACCCTCGACTTGTCGGGGAAGGTCTGCGTCGTGTTGTCCGGCGGCAACATCGACCCCTTGCTGCTGCGCCACGTCACCACCCACGGCCTCACCGCCGCGGGCCGGTTCCTGACGTTCACCGCCACCGTCTCCGACCGCCCGGGCGGACTCCTCGCACTACTCGAACTGCTCCGCGATCTCGGCGCGAGCGTCATCGACATCGTGCACTCACGCGTCGCCGACGACCTGTACCTCGGCGAGGTACAGGTGACGGTCAGCGTCGAGACCCGCGGGCCCGACCACCAGCAGGACGTGCGCCGAGCACTGAATGAGGCCGGATTCCTGCGGGCGGGTTGACCGTCGGGTTGTGGATGGGGCGGTCACCTGTGCACTCATCTGGTCGTCGGGCATCGGTACGCACATACCTTGCCGTGCATGGGAAGACGATCACACTCAACCGAGTCGGCCTGGGGACCTGAGCATGCGGAGCGGATCCGGCAGGATCTGCACGACAGCTGGCGATGGCTTCGGCGTACCTGCGAGACGCTGCTCGAAGAACTCGAGTCGCTCAACGGACCGGTCTGCGGGGAGCACCATGCGCGTCGGGCACGGTTGGCGAAGGCGAAGCCGCGATTGGAGACGACACTGGATGCAGGGGAGTATGCCGTGCGGACACTGCCGAACCTCCCTCTGACGTGGATCGAGAGGTCAGCGGTACCGGTGTTGACGGGAGCCGGCGAGTCCTACGATGCCGGGGACCTCTGGGACATTCTCGAATGTGTGGAGCGGAACGAAGCGGGCTTGGTGCTCTTCGAGACATCGGCCGGACGTCATCGTCTCGACGACACCATTACCGGACGGGTGCTGAATGTGTCGATTGACGGGCTCTACTGGCACCACGTCGACGTGATCTTCCAAGAGTTGCCCGACAAGAAGCTCGACGGGATGGTCATCCACATTCTGACCAGGGACCGGGGTCTCCGCCGCGACCATGCCTCGACCCGGCGTCGTCCGTCGGTGGTCGAGGCCGAGGTCGACGTCATGCTGTTGGCGCCGATAGGTATTGCGCCGAAGGTTGATTCGGTTCCCGTCCGCTTGGTGGCCGCACTGCACGACGAGGTCGGAATCGACGAGTCGGTACCCCTTCACCTGGACGTCCTGGACGAGCAGACCCGGACCGTCTTCGCCGCGTGAACCCGTGTGGGCCTAGGTCGCCGGTGGCAGATGCGCGAAGTGCTTGAGCGTGTCCGCTTCGATCGACTTGTACACCGTCGACGACGCCGGACCGGAGAACGCGGTGACTGCCTTCGACTTGGTGGGCAGTTCCAATACGAAGGTCCACCGTAGGCGGCAGCCGACGTCGGCGGGATCGATCTGAGTTGCCTCGCCGAACCGTCGGATACCGGGGACGTTGGCGCTCTTGACCCGGAATGCGTTGTGGTACCTGCCCGCTTCGGGCTCCTCGGCCCAGTGGAAGAAGTCTTCCTCAAGCGTCACGTAGCCCGGGCCGAGCACCGCCTTCCGTGTCGCGCCGGCACCGTAGGGCAGGGGAGACGTGAACTCGATCTTCTTGATCGCGCGACACCAGTCGAGGGTGTTCTGGCGGGTGAACTCCGCCCACGCGCGCTGCGGGGTGACCGGCAGCCGAACGTCGATCACGTGGCGCACGGGCGCGTCGTCGAAGAAGTCGAGGTCGAAGGTCTCCAGCGAGTAGGAACGTCCCATGCGGCCCATTCAAGCATCGACCAGTCGGTCACACAGGCGCTTCCGCGACGGGACCGGCGAATACGAGTGAACCGATTGCAGCTGTGCTGCGTCCAAGACATATGACTCTTTTCCCGGCCGACCGACACGGACTCATCCGACGCGAGGCAACGCTCAGGCTCGGCATATCCGACGATGTCGTCGCACGCGTGCGGTCCGGCGAGGTGAACTCGTCCGGCTTGCGCCGGGCGTCTGTGTCGTGCCGGTACCCGAATCCGACACTGCCGAGGACGAGCTGTACCGCCTGAAGTCGATCGCCGTCGCCACCTCGGCGCGCGACGGAGACACGTCGACGCTCAGTCATGACTCGGCGGCAGCCTTACTCGGACTGTCACAGCTCCATCCGGAGCGCGACCTCGTCCATCTCACGAAGACACGAAAGCGCGGTGGTTTCGTGCGCGGCCACCGCATCGTCCACGCCGGCCCGTTGTCACCCGAAGACATCACCGACGTCGACGGAGTTCCGGTCACCACTCTCGAACGCACCGCCGTCGATGTCGCGATGGCCGGCGACTTCGAACGAGCTCTCGTCGTGTTCGACCGCGCTCTCGCACTCAAAGCAGACGTGGAACGGATGAAAATCATCCTCGAATCACGCGGCCGATGGCGCGGTCTGGGTACAGCGCGTCGGGCGCTTTCACTTGCCGACGCCGCGTCGGAGAGCATCGGTGAATCGTGGAGTCGGGCCCAGATGATCGCGGCCGGGCTGCCGATTCCCCGTCTGCAGCACACATTTCAGACGAGCGATGGACCTGCGCGTGCCGATTTCGATTGGGAGGGAAAGCTTGTCGGCGAGTTCGACGGGCTGCAGAAGTATGGACGTCTGTTGCGTCCGGGAGAGACCGCCCGCGACGCGCTGATCCGCGAGAAGCGACGCGAGGATGCCCTACGCGCACAGGGGATCGTGGTGGTCCGCTGGACGTGGGCGACGCTCGAACGCCGGGAGCTGGTCGGTGTGCTCGCTCCGTGGCTGGACACGCTCGCGGCCGCCTGACCGGCGAACCTCGGTCCCGACGTGCAGACGTCGATCGACGTCTGCACGTCGAAACGAAGTCGACTTGATTGACGGTCCGGACCGGAATCATCCGATCGGATGACACTGTGCGCCAACGTTTTTGTCGTACCCCCGTGACACCTTGCTCTCAGACGCGGTTCCGCTTCCCAGAACCGTGAGCAGAGAGGAAAGAACGATGAGCAACCCCCAGAGAAAGAGATGGCCGTGGGCGGCAGGCGTCCTGGCGGCATTCGTGATGATGATCGGGGGCGTGGCCGGCGTCGGCGCGAGCGTCTCCTCGCAGGCGTCACCGAGCGTGCAGGCTCCCATGATCAAGCTCGTGTCGGAGAAGTCGAACGCAGTCGCCATGGCGAGGGACTACCTCGCGTACAGCAGTTTCTCGAAGTCGGGGCTGATCGGCCAACTCGAGTTCGAGGGCTTCTCATACTCGGACTCGTCCGCCGCCGTCGATCAACTCGAGGCTGATGGCGAGGTGAATTGGTATGTACAGGCAGCAAAGTCGGCCCGGCAGTACCGCGAGTACTCGCCGTTCTCTCGACAGGGGCTGATCGAGCAGCTGGAGTTCGAGGGTTTCACCCACGAACAGGCCGTGTACGGGGCCGACCACAGCTAGCCAGAAGTATCTGGTCTTGCGCCTTCGCCGTTACCGAAATGTCTCGGGAATGACTGTGATCGTCGCGATTCAGCGCTCGATTCGTCTCAGTAAACGACACGTCGGAAGCGTCAGACCTGTTGTGCAGAATGACATTTGAGCGGCCCGCTTCCCGGGACCGCAGTGAAGAAGGAACATGATGACCGACCCCCAGAATCCTCAGCCCGGCCAGCCCTACCCGGGACAGCCCCAGCCCGGACAGCCGTACGGGCAGCAGCCCCCGCCCGGACAGCCCTACGGGCAGCAGCCCCAGTACGCCCCCGGGCCGTACGGCGCTCCGCCGGCGTACCAGGCGCCGACCCAGCCGCCGAAGAAGAAAAAGAAGTGGCCGTGGATCGTGGGTATCCTGGTCGTGCTCATCGTGATCATCGCGGCAGTGTCCGGCGGTGGGGACGATTCGTCCGACAACACTGCATCGTCGGGCAGCTCGAACTCCGGCGATCAGGCCGGATCGGGTACCGACGACGGCGACGAGAAGACCGACGAGCAGGCCGCCGGGCTCAACACGCCAGTGCGCGACGGCAAGTTCGAGTTCGTCGTGAAGAACGTCGAGGCAGGGCTGTCGTCGGTCGGCGACAACCAGTTCCTCACCGAGGAAGCACAGGGCCAGTTCGTGATCGTCACCATGACGGTGAGCAACACCAGCAAGGAGCCGAAGAGCTTCTCGCCCAGCGACCAGAAGCTCTTCGACACCGAAGGCCGCAGCTTCGAGCCCGACACCTCGGCGCAGATCTCGCTGGGCGCGGGCGACATCCCCGTCTGGGACAACATCAACCCGGGTAACACCGTCGAGGTCAAGGTTGTCTACGACATGCCCACCGACGCCAAGCCGGCCAGCATCGAGCTTCACGACTCGATGTTCTCCGACGGCGTGAAGGTGAATCTGGGCTGATCGGGCAACCCGACTGAGAAACCCACCACAAATGGACAATCCCACCACCCTTCGGGGTGGTGGGATTGTCCAAAAGTGGTGGGTTTCAACCCCTCAGCCGTGGTACGGCTCCGCGCTGACGAGGGTCACCTTGATCGTCGCGCCGCTGGGCACCGAGTACTCGCGCGTCTCGCCGACCTTGGCGTCGATCAGGGCCGAGCCCAGGGGCGAGCTGGGGGAGTAGGTCTCGAGCTTGCCGCCCGAGGCGCCTTCTTCGCGCGTTGCGATGAGGAAGGTCTCGGTGTCCTTCTCGTCGCCGTCGTAGTAGACGGTGACGACGGAGCCGGGCAGGGCGACGCCCGACTGGGTAGGGGCTTCGCCGACCTTCGCGTTGTTCAACAGTTCCTGCAGCTGGCGGATACGCGCTTCCTGCTGGCCCTGCTCTTCGCGGGCGGCGTGGTAGCCGCCGTTCTCCTTGAGATCGCCCTCTTCGCGTCGTTCATTGATCTCGGCGGCAATGACCGGACGATTGGCGATCAATGAGTCGAGTTCGCTCTTGAGGCGATCGTGCGACTCTTGGGTCAACCAGGTCACCTGGGTGTCGGTCATCGGTCACTCCTTCGTGTTGTCCGCGCCGCGATGCGACTCTTTCACCGCGCGGCATATGGACTGCTATAAATGCAGCAACACGACCCCTCGCGGAGCCGTGTATCCGATCATCATACCAGCCGATGAGACCTATGGCACATCAGGTGTTCCAGCCGTTGCCGCGTCGAGTGCTTCCTGGTAGGTGGGTTCCGCTCGCTTCAACCATCCCACAACGAAATACGTCACCGGCATGATGACGATCTCCACGAGCGTTTTCCAGACAAATCCGACAATCGTGTAGTTGACGAAGTCTCCCCAGGTGGAGATACCCAGGGCGGTTGCCGCGATCGAGCAGAAGACGAGGGTGTCCGCGAATTCGCCGACCACCGTCGATCCCAAAAGGCGCGCCCACAGATGCCGTTCACCGGCACGCTCTTTCATTTTGACCAACACGAATGAATTCAGGAATTCGCCGACCACATATCCGGCGAGGCCGGCGAGCAGGAATTGCGGAACGACGCCGGCGACCGTTTCGAAAGCCTCCTGGCCTTCATAGAAATCGGCGGCGGGTAGGTGGATGGTCAGCCAGAAACACAGCGAGGCGAGGATGAGCACGGCGAAGCCGGCAAGGATGGTGCGGCGCATCGCGCGGAAGCCGTACACCTCGCTGATCACGTCACCCAGGACGTAGGCGAGTGGGAACAGGAAGAAGGCGCCGTCGGTGACCAGGCCCTGCATGTGAACGGGGCCCACGTCGAGGTGGAGCCAGTCATCGAACAGCACGACACCCTTGGTGCCGGTCACGTTGCTGATCAGCATCACACCGACGAACAGCGCGACGAGGAGCGGGAAGTAGCGGCTGCCGATGGCGGCGAACGCGGCGCGGGGTGCTGCCGCGTCGCCCGGTTCGGTCGGCCGCGTGCTCACGACTCGGGCTGGAGGTAGGCGGGCACGTCGACGGTGCAGCCGAAGACCTCACCGATGACCGGCGGCTTGGAGGTGGTGACCTCGGTGCGGACGCCGATCCGCTCGGCGGGGTCGGCCGGGATCAGGATCTCGCGCCGGCCGGTCTCACTGCCGTCTTTCGACCGTCCGCGCACCACGCAGGCCGCAGGCTTGCTCGGGTCGGAGCGGTCGACGGTGAACTGCACGGCGACGGTGTTGTCGTCGAGGATCTCGTAGCCGGTCGCCTCACCGGAGACGTCCGCGGTGCCGAACTTGCTGTAACCGATCGCTGCCAGCGTGACGCCGGCCACGACGACGAGTATCGACAGGGCGAGGAACCAGCGGCGACGGGTGTGAGCGGACGCGGAATTCTCCGGGTAGGTCGCGCGCGGGCCGCTGCGAGGGCGCTCCGCGGCGCCCCCATCCGAACTGTTCACGCGTCAATACCTACCATGGGACCAGTAACGATCCGAAGGTGAGGAACTGTGACCGAATCCCATGCCGACGGCCCGCAGCCGGGTGTGTTCCGTCTGATGGCGGTCCACGCGCACCCCGACGATGAGTCGAGCAAGGGTGCGGCCACGACCGCCAAGTACGCGGCCGAAGGCAACGAGGTGCTCGTCGTCACCCTGACAGGTGGCGAGCGCGGCGACATCCTGAATCCGGCGATGGACCGTCCCGGCATCAAAGAGCGGATGACCGAGGTCCGCCGCGAGGAGATGGCCCGGGCCGCCGAGGCCCTCGGCGTGAAGCAGACGTGGCTGGGCTTCGTCGACTCCGGGCTCCCCGAGGGCGACCCGTTGCCGCCGCTGCCGGAGGGCTCGTTCGCGACCGTTCCGCTCGACGAGGCGACCGAGGCGCTCGTCCGTCTGGTCCGCGAGTTCCGTCCGCACGTGATGATCACCTATGACGAGCACGGCGGGTACCCGCACCCGGATCACATCCGGTGCCACGAGGTGTCGGTCGCGGCCTACGACCAGGCCGGCGACCCCGACGCATTCCCCGGAACCGGTGAGCCGTGGACGGTGTCGAAGCTGTACTACACGCACGGTTTCATCCGCGACCGGATGGAGCTCTTCTCCGACGAGTTCGAGCGCCACGGTCAGGAGAGCCCGTTCACCGAGTGGCTCAGCAAGTGGGACCCGAGCCGGGGCGACCTCATGGGTCGGGTGACCACCCAGGTCGAGTGCGCCAAGTACTTCCCGCAGCGTGACGATGCGTTGCGCGCACATGCGACGCAGATCGATCCCAACGGCATGTTCTTCGCCGTACCGTTGGAGTGGCAGCAGCGACTCTGGCCGACCGAGGAGTTCGAGCTGGCCAAGACGCGCGTGAAGACCGCCCTGCCCGAAACCGATCTGTTCACCGGAATCGAGGTGTCATGAACATCGCCATCGTGAACACCGTGATGGTCGTCGCGGCCGAGGAGCCGCAGGGGCCGGAGTTCGGCAAGTCGTCGCCGCTGGGATTGCTGGTGATCCTGTTGCTGCTGGTCGGGACCGCGTTCCTGATCTGGTCGATGAGTCGCCAGCTAAAGAAGCTGCCCGAGTCCTTCGACACCGAGCACCCCGAGGCAGACCAGGCGTTCGACGAGGGCACCGACCCGTCGGGGCCGGTCACCGCCGCCGACGACGCCGCACCCGGTAACCAGGACGCGACGAGCACCACCGGGACCGATGAGCGACGCCCGGCGGACACCTGACGGTTCGTCGAACATGCTGGGCTCGGCGACGAGCCCATATCTTCGGCAGCACGCCGACAATCCCGTCCACTGGCAGGAGTGGTCCGACGCCGCACTGAACCAGGCACGCGAACGCGATGTGCCGGTTCTGCTGTCGGTCGGCTACGCGGCCTGTCACTGGTGTCACGTGATGGCGCACGAGTCCTTCGAGGACGACGCCACCGCGGCGCAGATGAACCGTGACTTCGTCTGCGTCAAGGTCGATCGGGAGGAACGTCCCGACATCGATGCCATCTACATGAGTGCCACCGTCGCGATGACCGGGCAGGGTGGCTGGCCCATGACCTGCTTCCTCACGCCGGACGGCGACCCGTTCTACACCGGCACCTATTACCCGCCGCGGCCGCACGGTCAGATTCCCTCTTTCCGACAGGTTCTGACCGCGGTCAGCGACGCATGGACGCAGCGTCGAGCCGATCTCGACGACACCGCCGCCAAGGTGCGCGAACACATCGTGGCGAACACGGCCCCGTTGCCGGTGGGCACCGTCGCCGTCGACGACCGACTGCTCGCGCACGGCGTCCGCACCGCCCTCGGCGAGGAGGACCCCGAGTTCGGTGGTTTCGGCGGCGCACCCAAGTTCCCGCCCTCGGCGCTCGGAGAAGCGCTGATCCGGCACACCGAACGCACCGGCGACTCAGCTGCCATCGACGCCGCCGGAAGGACCTTGCATGCGATGGCCCGGGGCGGCATCTACGACCAGCTCGCCGGTGGTTTCGCCCGGTACTCGGTCGACGCCGGCTGGGTGGTGCCCCACTTCGAGAAGATGCTCTACGACAACGCGCAGCTGCTGCGGGCGTACGCCCATCTCGCACGGCGGACCGGAGATCCGCTGGCGCGCCGCGTCGTCGAGGAGACGGTCACCTTCCTCCGGCGGGACCTGCGGGTGCCGGGCGGGTTCGCCTCGTCGCTCGACGCCGATGCCGCCGGGGTTGAGGGGTCCACCTACGTGTGGACGCCGGCGGAGCTCGCCGAGGTCCTTGGACCGGAGACCGGACGCTGGGCCGCCGAACTGTTCGTCGTGACCGAGCGGGGCACCTTCGAACACGGCCGCTCGACGCTCCAACTGCCGTCCGACCCCGACGACCGCGAACGCTTCGACGCCGTACGTGCGGCTCTCCTCGACGCGCGGGGCAGGCGCGTCCAACCCGCCCGCGACGACAAGGTCGTCACCGCGTGGAACGCCATGACGATCACCGCACTCGCCGAGGCCGGTGCCGGGCTGGGCGAGGCCACCTACGTCGACGCCGCCGTTCGGTGCGCAGACAAGCTGCTGGGCATGCACCTCATCGGCGGCCGGCTCCGACGATCGTCGCTCGGCGGGCACGTGGGGGAGACCGATGGCGGGCTCGACGACCACGCGGCCCTGAGCACGGCTCTTCTCACGCTGTTCCAGGTGACCGGCGAAACCCGATGGCTGGGTGCTGGGTTGGGGTTGCTCGACTCCGCGGTCGAGCGCTTCGCCGACCCGGAGGCGCCCGGAGCCTGGTTCGACGCCACCGGCGAAGGGCTCATCGCCCGGCCCCGGGATCCGATCGACGGTGCCACCCCGTCGGGGGCGTCGCTCATGGCCGAGGCGCTGCTCACCGCATCGATGCTCGCCGATTCGGCCAAGGCGGTCGGTTACGCAGAACTACTGGAGGACAGCCTGTCCCGCGCGTCGGTGATCGTCGCCAAGCTGCCGCGATCGGCCGGGCACTGGATGTCGGTGATGTCGGCGCGGGTCGCCGGGCCGATCCAGGTAGCCGTGGCCGAAGGCCCCGCGTCGGATCATTCCCTGACCCGGGCGGCCTGGGCTCACGTCCCCGGCGGGGCGGTCGTCGTTGCCGGCGAACAGGATTCGCATCCGCTGCTCGTCGCACGCGGTCCGGTCGACGGACGCGACGCCGCCTATGTGTGCCGGGGAACGGTCTGCGGGCTGCCGGTCACGGACGAGGAGAACCTGGCCGCCCAGATCGGCTGAGGGCAGCTCGACGGCGCAGGTGTCGGATTCGCCGGAACGGGTATTGATGGGTATGCGCATCTCCACTCTGATCGGGACCTCGCTCGCCACCGCCGCAGCCGGCGCCATCGGCAGCGTGGTGACCAAACCCGCGGTCGAGACCTGGTATCCGAGGCTGAAGAAACCGCCCTTCGTCCCGCCGGCCTGGGTGTTCCCGGTGGCCTGGACCGCCCTCTACGCCGACATCGCGGTCACCTCCGCCACCACGATCGACGGCCTGGGCGAGTGGCCGGCCGCAGACGAGAAGCAGGCGTACATCGCCGCGCTCGGTGCCAATCTCGCACTCAACGGGGCATGGAGTTGGATCTACTTCGGTAGAGGGGCACTGGGCACCGCGTCGGTGGCATCGGCCGTCCTCACGGTCAGCAGTGCCGACCTGACACGGCGGACCGCGGCCGTGAATCCGAAGGCCGGGGCCGCGCTCGCCGCCTATCCGGCGTGGTGCGCCTTCGCCACGGTCCTGTCGACGTCGACGTGGTGGCTCAACCGCGACCGCAAGCGCGTATCACGCTGACCGGGAACGCAGTTCGCCCAGCACCTCCGCGAATCGTTCGATGGCCCAGTCGATCTCGTGCACGGTGATGACGAGCGGCGGGGCGAGCCGCAGCGTCGAACCGTGGGTGTCCTTGGCCAGGACGCCGTGCTCGGCGAGTCGGAGGCAGAAGTCCTTGCCGGTGCCGAGTGCGGGATCGAGATCGATTCCCGCCCAGAGCCCGAGACCTCGCGTCGCGACCACGCCGTGACCGACGAATTCCCGCAGCCGCGTGTGGAGGTGGTCGCCGAGATCGGTCGCGCGTTCCTGCCAGGTGCCCTCGGCCAGCATGTCGACGACGGTGTGGCCGATGGCCGCGGCGAGCGGGTTGCCGCCGAAAGTCGAGCCGTGCTGTCCGGGATGCAGGACGCCGAGGACCTCTCGATTCGCGACGACCGCGCTGACCGGCACGATCCCGCCACCGAGTGCCTTGCCGAGCAGGTAGATGTCAGGTTCGACGCCCCAGTGTTCGACGGCAAAGGTGCGCCCGGTCCGGCCGAGGCCCGACTGGATCTCGTCGGCGATCAGCAGGACGTCGTTGTCGGTGCACAGGGTGCGCACCCGCGGAAGGTAGTCGTCGGGCGGGACGACAATGCCGGCTTCGCCTTGGATGGGTTCGAGCAGGATGCCGACGGTCGTCTCGTCGATGGCGGCGGCGATCGCGTCGGCGTCGCCGTAGGGGACGCGGACGAAACCCGGTGTGTACGGTCCGAATCCGGTGCGGGCATCGGGGTCGTCGCTGAACGAGATGATCGTCGTGGTGCGGCCGTGGAAGTTGCCGCCGGCGACGATGATCGTCGCGCGGCCGTCGGGGACGCCCTTGACGTCATAACCCCATTTACGGGCGACCTTGATCGCGGACTCGACGGCCTCGGCGCCGGTGTTCATCGGCAACACCATCTCCTTGCCGCACAACTCCGCGAGGGCGGCGCAGAACGGCTCGAGACGGTCTGAGCGGAACGCGCGGCTGGTGAGGGTCACCCGTTCGATCTGTTCGAGTGCCGCTGCGACGATCCGCGGATGGCGGTGGCCGAAGTTGACCGCGGAATAAGCGCCCAGGCAGTCGAGGTGGCGCCTGCCGTCGACATCGGTGATCCACGCGCCCTCGGCGGTGGCAGCGGTGACGGGGATAGGGGAATAGTTTTGTGCCACATGCGGTTCGGCGTCGATCGTGGGACCTGCGGGAGCTGTCACATCGTGGGGGATGAGCGTGTCGGACATGGTGCGGGTCCTCCTCAGTTCCAAGGTGCAGCACTTGACCCCGCCGCCGCCCTTGAGCAACTCGGAGAGATCGACGGTCACCGGACGGAACCCGGCGTCGTGCAGCAGTGTCTCGAGATGCGGTGCGCGATCGGTCATCACGACGTTGAGCCCGTCGGAGACCAGGTTGAGGCCCAGTACCTCGGCGTCGGCGTCGGTGGCGATGAGGGCGTCGGGGAACAGGTCGTCGAGCAGGCGGCGTGAGCGTTCGGAGAACGCGGCTGGGTAATAGGCGATCGTGGCGTCGTCGAGGACGCCCAGTGCGGTGTCGAGGTGGTAGAACCGCGGGTCGACGAGGTCGAGGGTGATGACCGGGCGGCCGGTGATCGCGGCGACCTCGTCGTGCGCGGAGCGCTGGGTGCGGAAACCGGTGCCGGCGAGGATTCGGTCGCCGACGACCAGGAAGTCGCCCTCGCCCTCCTGTATGCCCGTGGTGCGGTGGACCGTGCCGAATCCATTGCGGGCGAACCACTCCGCGTACAAGTCGCCTTCGGCGGCCCGCTCCGGGAAGGCGAAGCTCGCGGCGATGACGGTGTCGCCGACGCTGAGACCGCCGTTCGCGGCGTAGACCATGTCGGGCAGGCCGGGCGCCGGGTCCACCAGATGCACAGTGTGGCCGAGTGATTCGTACGCCGCGCGGAGGGTGTGCCACTGGGAGAGGGCGCGGTCGGTGTCCACGGGGACCGAGGTGTCCATCCAGGGATTGATCGCATAGGACACGGTGAAGTGCACCGGTGGGGTCATCGCGTAGGTCCGTAGCCGCGCCTCCCGGACCAGGGGCGCACCGATGCCCGGGCTCGTCAGAGTCATGAATCGAGCGTATCGTCGGCCATTGGTGCAAACAATCGCCGTGAATTGCGCATCGCTGCAACAAATTGTCATGTCAGGGTCGGAAGGTGGTCATCCGTTGCGTACGCTCGACGATCTCGACGAGAAGGTGCTCGCCTGCCTCACCCGCGACGCCCGTGCGACGTATGCGCAGATCGGCGACGAGGTCGGGCTCTCGGCGCCGGCGGTCAAGCGTCGCGTCGACCGTCTCCTCGCCGACGGGGTGATCCGGGGATTCACCGCCATCGTCGACCCGCATGCCATGCAATGGACCACCGAGGCCTATGTGCAGGTGTACTGCCGGGGCAACATCTCGCCCGATGAACTCAAGGCGTCGTGGGAACCGATTCCCGAGGTCGTGAGCGCGGCGACCATCTCGGGTCAGGCCGACGCCATCCTCCGGGTGCGGGCCCGTGATGTCCGCCACCTCGAGCAGGCGCTCGAGCGCATCCGTGCGGCCGGGCCGGTCGACAAGTCCGAGTCGATCATCGTGCTCAGTGAACTGATCGACCGCGGTCATCCGTAGACCCCGGCGACCCGCAGAACCCGCTGTGCTAGTGTTGTCACCGTGATCAGCACCGTGCGCGCATATTGGCGCTTTATCGAGGCTCCGGGTGGGGCCACGATAAAGCGCTGACCAAGCGCGCGCACGTAACACCCGGAGCCCGAGCAGCGACCATACGGTCGCTGCTCTTTGTTTTGAGCGGGGCTCCACCACTGTGAAGGCGTGCCCCGATCGGATCACCGACAGGGCACGACCTCGAAAGGCACATACCGTGACCACTCTCCCGGATCTTCCGACCCGCACGGCCGACAAGGCCGAATCGACCTCCGATCGTCGGATCAAGTCCTTCCGTTCGATCCCGTCGCCCGACACCGTCCGCAGCGAACTCCCGCTGACCGCACGCCGTGCGCTGGCGGTTGCCCGCGACCGCGACGAGATCGCCGACATCCTCGCCGGCCGCGACGACCGTCTGCTCGTCATCGTCGGACCGTGCTCGGTGCACGATCCGATCGCCGCGATCGACTACGCACGTCGTCTCGCACCGCTGGCCGAGGCCTACGCCGATCGTCTGAAGATCGTCATGCGCGTCTACTTCGAGAAGCCGCGCACGACGGTCGGCTGGAAGGGTCTCATCAACGACCCCGGCATGGACAACACCTTCGACGTCGAGCGCGGCCTGCGCACCGCCCGGTCGCTGCTGCTCGACATCATCGACCTCGGACTGCCCGTCGGCTGTGAGTTCCTCGAGCCGACCAGCCCGCAGTACATCGCCGACGCCGTCGCATGGGGTGCCATCGGCGCCCGCACCACCGAGTCGCAGGTCCACCGCCAGCTCGCGTCGGGTCTGTCGATGCCGATCGGCTTCAAGAACGGCACCGACGGCAACGTCCAGGTCGCCATCGACGGTGTGAAAGCCGCTGCGGCCGAACATGTCTTCTTCGGAGTCGACGACTTCGGCAACGGCGCGGTCGTCGAGACCGCGGGTAACGAGGACTGCCACATCATCCTGCGCGGCGGCACCCGTGGACCCAACTTCGACGCCGAGTCGGTCGCGTCGGCGGCCGCGGCCCTCGACAAGGCCGGACTGCCCGCACGCGTGATGATCGACTGCTCGCACGCCAACTCCGGCAAGGACCACGTCCGCCAGGCGGAGGTCGCGACCGAGATCGCCGCGAGCCTGCGTGCCACCCGCGAGGCCGGCAAGGCGTCGAACATCAGCGGCGTCATGCTGGAGAGCTTCCTCGAGCCCGGCGCGCAGTCGACCGACGCCACCCCGCTGGTCTACGGCAAGTCCGTCACCGACAAGTGCATGGGCTGGGAGGCCAGCGCCACCGTGCTCGACGCACTCGCCCGCGCCTGAGTTCCGCCCTGCGCCTGGCTGGTCAGTTGACGACGACCAGCCAGGCGGCGGCGTAGTGGAGTAACGCGGCGACCGCGGTGCAGAGGTGGAAGACCTCGTGGTGGCCGAAGGTGTGCGGCCACGGATTGGGCCAGCGCATCGCGTAGAGGACGCCGCCGACGCTGTAGAGCACGCCCCCGAGGGCCAGCAGGACCATGATCAGGTAGCCGGTCTGGGAGACCAGGGCCGGGGCGACCACGACGATCACCCAGCCGAGCAGGATGTAGAGGGTCACGCCCAGCCAGCGCGGAGCGCCCGGCCAGAGGATCTTCAGCAGCGACCCGCCGAGCGCGCCGGTCCACACGATGCCGAGTACCCACCAACTCGTCGGCGACGGGAGGCCGAGGGCGCAGAACGGAGTGTAGGTGCCGGCGATGAACAGGAAGATCATCGCGTGGTCGGCACGCTTCATCCGGATGCGAGCACGCGCTGTTTTCCACGGAATCCGGTGATAGGTGGCGCTCACCGTGAAGAGTCCGACGACGGTGACCGCATAGATCGCGCACGTCAGTGCGGCGACCGCGCCGTCGATGAACGCGGCGCCGACGACCAGCGCGATACCGGCGACCGCTGCCACGTAGGCGGAGTAGTGGTGGATCACGCCGCGCAGACGGGGGCGATCAGCCACGTCCGGGGGGGGCGGGCTCGACAGTGTGTTCACGGAACCTACGGTACCGTAACTTACTCGCCTGTAGGGAAGCTCGTGGAGGTCGGCGGGGTCATCCTGCTCGCATCCCGGCGCGTAAGGTGTCCCACGTGACACGAGGCCGCGAAGGATGAAGCTGCTGCCGGATCGGGTGCGCCGTCCAGCTCTCACCATCTACGAACGTCGACTCATCCAACTCCTCGACACCCAGCGCCTACCGCGGCACGTCGCGATCATCTGCGACGGCAATCGCCGCTGGGCGCGCGAGGCGGGATTCGACGACGTCAGCCACGGACACCGGGTGGGTGCCCAGCGCATCGCCGACATGCTCGGCTGGTGCGCGGGTCTGGGCATCGAGGCCGTCACCATCTATCTGCTCTCCACCGAGAACCTGAACCGGTCGTCCGACGAGCTCGACGCACTGCTCGAGATCGTGCCCGACATCGTCGACGAGATCTCCTCGCCCGACGGCGACTGGTGCATCCGCATCGTCGGCACCCTCGACGCCCTGCCCGAGGCCGTCGCCGGGCGGCTGCGGGCCGCGGCCGACCGCACCTCCGAACGGCACGGCATGAACGTCAACGTCGCCGTCGGATACGGGGGCCGACAGGAGATCGTCGACGCGGTGCGGGCACTGCTCGACGAGAAGCGTGCCGCCGGTGCCACTCCCGAGGAGATGATCGAGGCGGTCACCGTCGAGGCGATCGACGCGAACCTCTACACCAAGGGGCAGCCCGACCCCGACCTCGTGATCAGGACCTCCGGAGAACAACGACTGTCGGGATTCCTGTTGTGGCAGAGCGCCTATTCGGAGATCTGGTTCACCGACGCGTACTGGCCGGAGTTCCGCCGGGTCGACTTCCTGCGCGCGCTACGGGACTACTCGGCGCGCAGCCGACGATTCGGCAAGTAGGTCGCGAAGGGCCTGCAGGTCGGCGGTGAAGGTCGACGCCGCGGGCGTTCCGAAGCCGACGACCAGGCCGCCGTGTGGCAGGGGATCGGCGTCCGGGTGACGGAACAACGACAAGCCGACGAGCCCGATCCCGCGCCGGAACGCCTCATGGACGAGTGGGCCCTCGACCGCATGGTCGACCGGGATGACCGCGTGGAGTCCGGCGGCGATGCCGGGCAGCGCGAAACCGCATGCGGTGACGGCTTCGACGAGTGCGTCGCGGCGCTGCCGGTACACCTGCCGGCTGCGGCGGATGTGCCGGTCGTAGGCGCCGGAGTCGATGAGCTCGGCGAGGATCAGCTGATCGACGATGCTCGCGTCGCCTTCGCGTAGTCCTTTGGCGCCCACCACGACGTCCACCAGCTGAGGGGGCAGCGCAAGCCACCCGGCGCGCACGGCGGGAGAGAGGCTCTTGGACATGGACCCGGCGTGGACCACCACATCCGGGCCGAGCGCCTGCAGAGCGCCGACCGGGTCACGGTCGTACCGGAACTCGCCGTCGTAGTCGTCCTCGACGATGATCGCCCCGGTCCGCCGGGCCCACTCGATGACCCGCATGCGCCGCGACGGCGACAGCGGCACCCCGGTCGGGAACTGGTGGCTCGGCGACAGCAGGACCGCCGAGGCGCCGCTGCGCTCGAGGTCGTCGATCACCATCCCCTCATTGTCGACGGGGATCGGGATCGTTCGGGTGTCGCCGCGTTCGACGGCCCGCCAATGGAAGGGGAGGCCGTGACTCTCGACCGCCAAGGCGTCGCCGAAGACGTTGCGCGACAGCAACTCCAGCGAGGACTGTACCGCGGTCCCGAGGACCACCCGGTCGGCGGTCGTGCGGACGCCGCGGGTCCGGCCCAGGTATGCGCTCAGGGCGTGCCGGAGCTCCGGGCGACCCTGCGGGTGCGCGGGTGCGAACGCATCGTCGCCGGCGTCGGTGAGAACGCGGCGGGTGGCACGGATCCAGTCCGTCCGCGGGAACATGCCGGCGCACGGCTGTCCGAGCGAGAAGTCGTGCGGGAAGCGGAACATCGGGTGCGCCTGCGGGCGTTCGTCGTCCCGTCCGGCGGCGTCGGGGCGTGCTGCGCCCTCGGCCACGCGTGTGGCCGAACCCTGGCGCGCGGTCAGCCAGCCCTCGGCGATCAGCTCCTGATAGACCGCCGACACCGTGCCTCGGGCGAGGCCGAGGTCGGCGGCGAGCGAACGGTAGGGCGGAAGGGCGGTGCCCGCGGGGAGGCGCCCGTCGAGGATCGCCGACCGCAGCGCCTCGATGAGCGTTCGACGCAGCGTCGCACCGCGCCCGCGTGCACTCGCCCCGGGGTCCGGCTGCAGGTCGAGGAACAGATCGGCGCCGAGGCGAGCAGCCACCTCCGCCCACGGGTCGGGAGGGACGTCGCCTTGATTGACCCTGTTTTCTTCCATCAGATTGGACCACTTTCTTGCGCTAATCTCGCATTAGCCTAGGTCCAGAAGACAAATGGAGACACAACAACCGACGAAGTCGGCGAGGAGGGGCGAGATGAAGATCGTGGTGATCGGAGCGAGCGGGGTACTGGGCAGCCGGGTGGCGGATCTGCTCGCCGAGCGCGGCAACGAGGTGGTGCGGGCGAACCGGACGGCCGGGGTCGACGCCTATACCGGCGAGGGGCTGGCCCAGGCGATGTCCGGGGCCGACGTCGTGGTCGACTGCCTCAGTGTCGAGACGCTGAGCGCGAAGAAAGCGGTCGACTTCTTCCGGACGACGGCGCACAACATCGGGCGGGCGGCGACCGCAGCTGCGGTGGGGCACGTCGTCTGCGTCTCGATCGTCAACGCGGACGATCCGGCGGTGAACGCGAAATTCGGTTACTACCAGGGCAAAGCGGCTCAGGAGGCCGCGTACCGCGACGTCGTCGACCCGGCGACACTCACCATCCTCGCGTCGGTTCAGTGGTTCGAACTCGCCGAACAGATGATGGGGCGGATGGCCGTCGGTCCCGTCGCGATCGTGCCGAAGATGCGGTGCCGCCCGGCGGCCGCGGAGGACGTGGCGAAGGTGGTCGCGGACACGGCCACCACCGCGCCCGCCCCGGTCGGGGCGGGTGGGCTCCGTAAGATCGAGGTCGCGGGACCGGCGGAGATGGACCTCCTCGGAGTGGCAAAAGCCGTTGCGGCGCAACGTGGATCGCCGCGCTGGATTCTCGGGGCGCCCGTCGGCGGGCCGGCGATCCGCGGCGGGGGTCTGGTGCCCGCGAACCCGGATGTCGTCACCCCGACCACCCTCGAGCAGTGGTTGGCACGCCACGCCGACGCCCCGGCGGGAAGTGCGCGATGAGTGTCCGGACCCGCCCGTCGACACGCATGTGGATTCCGCAGGACAATCCCGCGGTCTACAAGGCTCTCGTCGCCCTGCAGCGCGCGTCGTCGGCGGGTGTCGACGCCGAGATCGGCGAGCTGATCTCGATGAGGGTGTCGCAGCTCAACGGCTGCGCATACTGCCTGCACATGCACGCCGGCGATGCACTCGCCGCACGGATCGACCCGCACAAGCTGCTGATGCTCCCGGCCTGGCGCGAGGCCGGAACCGTGTTCGACGCACGGGAGCGCGCCGTCCTCGGGTTGGCCGAACAACTCACCGAGCTCGGCGAGGGCGGGGTGACCGATGACGTGTTCGACGACGTGCGAGCACATTTCGACGCCGTGGAGACCGGACAACTCGTCGCCGCGATCGCGATGATCAACACCTGGAACCGGATCGCGATCGCCGGCGGCTACCCGGCCGGGCTCGACGAGCGGCGTGTGTCGCCCGCGTTCGGCTGACCGCTGGTTGTTCCCTCCCGCGGGACTGTTTCCTTCCCGCGAGCGCTACCCGGTAAGCGGGAAGGAATCGGTCACGCGGGAAACTTGTATTTCCGAAGTCGTTGATACACGACCTGATCCGCCGTTCGCGTCGTTGAATCCAGCCAACCCAACAACCGGCCGGCAACGACTCACCGACGAGCTGGCGGCGCGAACCGACACCCGCCGTCGACGACTCGACGAGTGGACCGCAACAACCCGCCACCGTTCCGAGGTCATCTCCCCAGCTTCTGAGAAGCGCCCGGATCCCGACTGCCGAACCTCAACTCGACCGGTAGACGTCGATCGAAGTCTGCCGGTCGGGTTGACGTCGACCGGTAGTTAGGTGGGCGACGGTGTCTCACCAGGCCTTCGTGGCTCGTCGCTTGCGCTCCTCACACCTCAGGCAGCGAGGCCGGCTGTCGCTTGCGCTCCTCACACCTCAGGCAGCGAGGCCGGCTGTCGCTTGCGCTCCTCGCACATCAGGCATCGGGCCTGGGTGCGTCGCGCTCTGTCGGATCAGCCGGTAGAGGGGTGCCACGGGCATCAGCCGCGCTACGCCATGGCGAACGGGGAGATCTCCATACCGATCTCGAGAGATCCGGCGATCTCCCTGATCTCGTCGTAGTCGAAGACCACGTGGCCGGACAGGACGTCGACGTCGCGGCGCGCACGCTGCACCGGATGGTCCAGGAAGTGCACACTGGCGCCCGACGCCTCGAGCAGCGTGCCGATCACGGCTCTCGACTCGTTCACGATGCGGGCCGCGGCAAGACGTGCCTGTGCCCGCGTGGGGACGTCGACCGTCCCGCCGGCAGCGAGGATGCCGTCGATGGTCGCCGTGGTCTCCGCGAGGAGGCCGCGGAGAGCCCGGAGTCGGATTCGGGCATCCCCCAGGCGAATCCGCGCCGCGGGCTTGTCCTTCTGTTTGACCATCTGGTACGCCAGGACGCGTTCGGAGAGCCGTGCCGCGTACAGGTCGGCGACCCGCTCGGCCGTGCCCAGGGCGGGCATCGCAGCCAGCAGGGCGAGCGCGGGGACCATCGGCCAGCGATACGAGTGGTTGTCGTGCAGCGTCGCGCCAGGTGTCCTGCCCGCGTAGAGATCTCGAACCCGGACCGTGCGGTGGGCCGGTACGAAGGCGTCCTCGATGACGACGTCGTTGGATCCGGTCGCCCGCATGCCGTCGGTGTGCCAGACGTCCTCCACGCGCGCGTCGTCGATCGGCAGGAGGGCGAGGATGGCGTCGGGTCGGTCGCCGGTGACGACAGCGCCCACCATCACCCAGTTGGCTGCCATGATGCCGGTGGCCCAGGACCAGCGTCCGGATAGGGAGAAACCGCCCTCCCGCGGCTCCGCGGTCCCGGTCGGCGCCAGTGGCGCCGGTGCGAGGTACGGGCGATCTGCGAATGCCTCCTCCTGCGCCGCCTCGCTGAACAGCGCGGTGATCCAGCCGTGCAGCGTGTAGAAACCCAGTGTCCAGGCGCTCGACGTGCAGCCATGGGCCAGGCGTCGGACATGGTCGAGGATCTCGGGGAAGGGTGCTTCGAGTCCGCCGAATCTGCTGGGGATCAACAGATCCAGGAGGCCGGAGTCGGTCGCGTCGCGGATGGTCTCGGCCGGCAGTTGCCGTAGATCTTCCGCCCGGCCGGCGCGTTCGGCCAGGGCAGCGATGAATTCGTCGGTGATCCGCACCGTTCCGGATGTCGGGGTGTCCACGGATCGGAACGTAACATACAGAAAAGTATGGGATACCCGGTTCGGGCCGGAAAGCGCAGTTAGGGTGAGCGAATGGGGCGAGCGCAAGAGCGAGGTGGCGGCCATCTGTCGGCCGACGACTGGATCGAGCTCGGGTACGCGATCCTGGCCGAGGAGGGGTTCAAGCAGATCAAGATCGACACCGTCTGCAAGCGCATGGGGGTCACCAAAGGCAGTTTCTACTGGCACTTCACCGACATCGCGGCCTACCGCGCGGCGCTGGTCGCACGATGGGGCGAGTGGAGCGACGAGGAGCACCAGAACTTCGCGGCGCTGGCCGGCCTACCCCCACGCGATCGTCTGCTGGGCCTGATCGCTCAGCTCACGAGTCCGCGCCACTGGATGATCGAACGGGCGATGCGGGAATGGGCGCGCTCGGATCCGGAGGCCGAGGCGAGTATCCGCACCTCCGATCGTCGTGCGCGAGAAGCGGTGCGCCGGTGTCTCCTCGACCACGGGCTGGACCCGAGAATCGCATCCGTGCGGGCCAACTGGATCTTCGCGATGGGGATCGGGGCGCTGCACCTGTCCTATTCCGAGGAGGATCGCGCGGCGGCAGGCCGCCACAGCGCGGAACTGGTCGATCTGATGCTCACGCCGGCGTGATTTTTCAGAGCTTTCGCAGGCGGACCCGGTTGATGGCGTGGTCGACGTCCTTGCGGAGCACCAGCGAGGCGCGTGGGCGGGTGGGCAGGATGTTCTCGATGAGGTTCGGCCGGTTGATCGAGGTCCACAGGTCCCGGGCCGCAGCCGTGGCCTGCTCGTCGGTGAGCGAGGCGTACGCGTGAAAGTGCGAGTCCGGGTTGGCGAACGACGTGGTCCGCATCTGCAGGAAGCGCGAGATGTACCACTCCTCGATGTCCTCGATCTTGGCGTCGACGTAGATCGAGAAGTCGAAGAGATCCGACACCATCAGCGTCGGGCCGGTCTGCAGGACGTTCAACCCCTCGAGGATGAGGATGTCGGGTTGCCGCACATAGTGATAGACGTTCGGCACGATGTCATAGGCGAGGTGTGAATAGACCGGCGCCGCGACCTCGCGCGCACCCGACTTCACCTCGGTCACGAAGCGGAGCAGCGCGCGCCGGTCATACGATTCGGGAAAACCCTTGCGGTGCAGTATTCCTCGACGCTGCATCTCCGCCGTCGGCAGCAGAAAGCCGTCGGTGGTGATCAGGTCGACCTTCGGATGCGACTCCCACCGGGCGAGCAACGCCGCGAGAACGCGCGCCGTCGTCGACTTGCCCACGGCCACACTGCCTGCGATGCCGATGACGAACGGGACCTGCCGATTGATCTGACGCTCGCCGAGGAAGGTCGAGGTGGCCGCGAACAGTCGTTGGCGCGCAGCGACTTGCAGATGGATCAGACGCGATAGAGGCAGATAGACGTCGGCGACCTCCTCGAGGTCGATCTGCTCACCGAGGCCCACGAGCTCGGAGAGCTCGGACTCGTTCAGCACGAGAGGCATGGACTCACGCAGTTCGCGCCACTGCCGGCGGTCGAGTTCCAGGTACAGACTGGGGTCCCGATCACTGGCATTGCGAGCCATCAGCGCAGCTCCGGGGTAGTGGTGAGCGCGGCTGCCCGGGTCATCATGCGTAACAGCTTAGGGCCCATCGCTCGCCGCGACGCGGTGGGTCCACGCGGGGCCTCCGCTCGCGGTAACGTGCCCGGTATGCCGGCCGACCACGCGACCCCCGACCTCGTCACCGACTACCTGCGGCTGGGGCTGGCGTTCGACCGGCTGGAAGAAGGCTTCGTCGATGCGTTCACCGGCGACCCGGCCCTGCGCGCCGAGATCGCGAACGGGCCCGCGCCCGATCCGGCGAAGCTCGCCGCGCAGGCCCGGGCGTTGCGCGCCGAACTCCCCGGAGATCTGCCCGCCGACCGCGCGGAGTTCATCGGCTCCCATCTGCGGGCGCTCGAATGCTCAGCCCGCAAGTTCACCGGCGATGAGATCTCCTTCGTCGATGAGGTCAGCGCCTACTTCGACGTCGACATCGCCCTCGCCGACGCCGACCGCTACCGGCAGGCCCACGCCGAACTCGCCGAGGCGCTCGGCCTTGCCGACGCCACCGGTGACGAACTCCGCGACGCGTACGCCGCCCATCGTCGGGCCGACGAGATCCCCGCCGACAAGGTCGACGAATGCGTCCGGGCGTTCAGCGGTGCCCTGCGCGAACGAGTTCGCGCGCAGTACCCGTTGCCCGACAACGAGATCGTCGACTTCGAGGTCGTCACCGACAAGCCGTGGTCGGGGTTCAACTACTACCTCGGCGACTACCGGTCGCGGGTCGCGATCAACACCGACCTCACGCAGTACATGTCCTCGCTCCCGCACCTGATCGCCCACGAGGCCTACCCCGGCCACCACACCGAGCACTGCCGCAAGGAACAACTACTCGTCGGCGCCGGCCAGCACGAGCAGTCGATCTTCCTCGTCAACACCCCGCAGTGTCTGATGGCCGAGGGGCTCGCCGACCACGCCCTGACCGCCATCATGGGCAAGGAGTGGGGCGCCTGGGCGCAGGAGATCTACGCCGACCTCGGCCTGCGCTTCGACGCCGATCGGGCGATTCGCGTCGGACGCGCGACCTCCGGACTGCTGACCGTCCGCCAGGATGCGGCCCTCATGCTGCACGACCAGCACGCCGACGCCGACACCGTCGCCGACTTCCTCCAGACCTGGTTGCTCGCACCGCCCGAGCGGGCCCGGCAGATGCTGCGCTTCCTCACCTCGCCGCTGTGGCGGGCCTACATCAGCACCTACGTCGAGGGTTACCAACTGCTCGAGACCTGGCTCGACGCCGCCGGCGACCGCGCCGCTGCCTTCGGACGGCTGCTCGACGAACCGCTCATCCCGGCGAGCCTGCGCCGTGAGCTGGTAGCGGGTTAGGGGATCGCGGCGCAGGTCCCTAGACTTGTCGCCATGACCGCGAACTCGTCATCCGTGAACTCGATGTCCCTGGCGGAGCTCGACCCCGACGTCGCCGCCGCCATGAACGGCGAACTCAGCCGTCAGCGGGACACTCTCGAGATGATCGCCTCGGAGAACTTCGTGCCGCGTGCGGTGCTGCAGGCGCAGGGCAGCGTGCTCACCAACAAGTACGCCGAGGGTTACCCGGGACGCCGTTACTACGGCGGCTGCGAATACGTCGACGTGGTCGAGGACATCGCCCGCAACCGCGCCAAGGAGCTGTTCGGCGCCGACTTCGCCAACGTCCAGCCCCATTCGGGCGCGCAGGCCAACGCGGCCGTGCTGCAGGCCCTGATGGAGCCGGGGGAGACCATGCTCGGTCTCGACCTCGCCCACGGCGGCCACCTCACGCACGGCATGCGTCTCAACTTCTCCGGCAAGCTCTACGAGAACGCCTTCTACGGCGTGAGCAAGGAAGACTTCCGGATCGACATGGACGAGGTGCGCAAGATCGCCCTCGACGTGAAGCCCAAGGTCATCGTCGCCGGCTGGTCGGCTTATCCGCGCACGCTCGACTTCGAGGCGTTCCGCTCCATCGCCGACGAGGTGGGCGCCCACCTGTGGGTCGACATGGCGCACTTCGCCGGACTCGTCGCCGCCGGCCTGCACCCGTCGCCGGTGCCGCACGCCGATGTCGTCAGCTCGACCGTGCACAAGACCCTCGGCGGACCCCGCTCCGGCATCATCCTGGCCACGCAGGAGTGGGCCAAGAAGCTCAACTCGGCCGTGTTCCCCGGCCAGCAGGGCGGACCGCTCATGCACGCGATCGCCGGCAAGGCCGTCGCACTGAAGATCGCCGGCACCGAGGAGTTCGCGGAGCGTCAGCGCCGCACCTTGTCGGGTGCGAGCATCCTCGCCGAACGCCTCAACGGTGAGGATGTCGCCAAGGCCGGCGTCTCGGTCCTGACCGGCGGCACCGACGTCCACCTCGTGCTCGTCGACCTGCGCAACAGTGACCTCGACGGCCAGCAGGCCGAGGATCTGCTCCACCAGGTCGGGATCACGGTCAACCGCAACGCGGTGCCGTTCGACCCGCGCCCGCCGATGGTCACCTCGGGTCTGCGCATCGGTACCCCGGCGCTGGCCACCCGTGGCTTCGGCGACGAAGAGTTCACCGAGGTCGCCGACATCATCGCGACGGCACTCGCCGCGGGCTCGTCGGCCGACGTCTCGGCCCTGCGCGGCCGGGTGTCCAAGCTCGCCCTCGACTTCCCGCTCTACGAGGGACTCGAGGAGTGGGGACTGATGAGCCGCAT